>JANOSQ010000701.1:0-7585 GCA_031415915.1 Fimbriiglobus sp.
GTCCCGGAAGTCATGCTGCACCTGCGCGAGCTGGGGCTACTGAACCTCGACGTGTTGACGGCGTCGGGCGTAACGCTCGGCAAAGTGCTCGACTGGTGGGCAACTTCGGAGCGGCGCAAGCGGTTGCGCGGGCTGCTGGAAACGCGGGACCACATCGACCCGGACACCGTCATCATGAGCCCGGAGGTGGCCCGGACGCGCGGGCTGACCAGCACCGTGACCTTTCCGCGTGGAAACCTCGCACCGGAAGGGGCGGTCATCAAGTCCACGGCCATCGACCCGAGCGTCGTCGATGCGGACGGTGTCTACCGGAAGGTCGGCCCCGCGAAAGTCTTCACCACCGAAAAGGCGGCCATCGCGGCGTTGAAGGGGCAGGGGGACAAGCAGGTGGTGCCCGGCGATGTGCTCGTACTCTGCTGCCGCGGACCGATGGGGGCGGGGATGGAAGAGACCTACCAGGTGACGAGCGCGCTCAAATTTTTGAAGTGGGGCAAGCAGGTCGCGGTGCTGACCGACGCCCGCTTCAGCGGGGTCAGCACCGGCGCCTGCATCGGTCACGTTTCCCCCGAGGCGCTCGCGGGTGGCCCCATCGGCAAACTGCGCGACGGCGACATCATCGAGATCGTCATCGACCGCACTCTCTTGGAAGGAACCGTGAACCTCGTCGGCGACGCGACCGCGATCCGCGATGCGACGTGGGGCAGCGGGGAACTCGCCCGGCGTTCACCCCGACCCGACCTCCACGCCGATCCCGCGCTGCCCGCCGATACGAAGTTGTGGGCCGCCCTCCAGCACGCCAGCGGCGGCGTCTGGGGCGGCTGCGTCTACGACGCCGACGCAATCGCGGCGAAGTTGATGGGGGAGTGAGGATGAAGAGATCCGTTCCTGTTCTACCAGACCCCGGAGCGGAACTTGAGGTCGCCGATCGCCACGTTGGGGAGTTTGATCCGCAGGGCGGCGAGGAGCGCCCGCTTGTGGTACTGGGTCAGCTCCTGCTGGAGGACGGCGCTGCGGACTTCGATTTCCAGCACCCCGCGGCGGATGGCGCCGACGCGCGTCTGACCGGCCAATTCCGGGGGGATGGTTTCGCCCCACGCGGTTTCGAGGCGGGTGCGCTCCGAGACGCGGCCCCACCCTCGGGCCACGAAGAGCCGGCCGAGGACATCGGAGAGATTTTCCGGGCCTGGGTTCGGTTCGGGCATGGAGTCCGATCACTTCCCGCTCGGGTGCAAAAACGTCCGCTCGATGAACGTCGTGTCCACTTTCCCTTCGATGAACGCCTGCGTGTTGAAGATCTGCTGGTGCAGCGGGATCGTCGTTTGAATCCCTTCGACGACGAACTCGCGCAGCGCGCGCCGCATCGTGGCCAACGCTTCGGCGCGGGTCGGTTGAAACACGAGCAGCTTCGCCACCATGCTGTCGTAGTTCGGCGGGACGCGGTATCCGGCGACGACGTGGGTATCGACGCGGACGCCCGGCCCGCCGGGGACTTGCCATTTGGTGATGGTGCCGGCGCTGGGGCGGAAATCCTTAGCCGGATCCTCGGCGTTGATGCGGCACTCGATGGCGCAGCCGCGGTGGACGATGTCGCGCTGACTGAAGCGCAGTTTCTCGCCCGCGGCGACGCGGATCTGCTCCTTGACCAAGTCGATGCCCGTGACCAGTTCCGTGACCGGGTGTTCGACTTGGATCCGCGCGTTCACTTCGATGAAGTAGAAGTTGTTGTCCTTGTCCAGCAGGAACTCGCACGTCCCCGCGTTGTAGTAGTTCGACGCCTTGGCCATGCGCACGGCCGCATCGCAGATTTTGTCGCGGACGCGCTCCGGCAGATTCGGCGCGGCCGATTCTTCGACGAGCTTCTGGTGCCGGCGCTGCAAGCTGCAATCGCGCTCGAAGAGGTGGACGATGTTGCCGTGTTTGTCGCCGAGGAGTTGCACTTCGATGTGGCGCGGCTGATCGATGTACTTTTCGAGATAGACGGAACCGTCCTTGAACGCCGCTTCCGCTTCTTCCTTCGCTTGGCTGAAGCCGACGATCAGCGACGCTTCGTCGCGGGCCACGCGCATGCCGCGCCCGCCACCGCCGGCCGCGGCTTTGACCAGCACCGGGAAGCCGACGGCGCGGGCGAACTTCAGCGCTTCCTCTTCGTTCGCCAGTAACCCGTCGCTGCCGGGCACGATCGGCACCTTGGCCCGCTTCGCCATCTGCTTGGCTTTGTCCTTGTTGCCGACCGACTCCATCGACTCTTCGGAGGGGCCGATGAACTCGAAGCCGCACTCGCGGACGATGTGGGCGAACTTGGAATTCTCGGAGAGGAACCCGAAACCGGGGTGGATCGCGTCGGCTTGGACGATCTCCGCCGCCGCGATGATGCGGTCGATCTTGAGGTAGCTCTCCCCCGCGGGGCCGGGGCCGATGCAGATGGCCTTGTCCGCGAGGGACAAATACGGCGCGCCGCGATCCGCCTCGGAGTAGACGACGGCCGACTCGATGCCGAGGTCGCGGCAGGCCCGGATAATGCGGAGGGCGATCTCCCCGCGGTTGGCAATCAAGATGCGTTGGAACATGAAATCCGGTATCGGGGTTGGGGGTTGGGGGTTACTTCGCGGCTTTCAACTTCAGATGCTCGGCGTACGCCTGCTTCGCAGCCTCGGCGTCGATTTCGAGCGCCGGCGCGGCGTAGGGAACGCGGGCCGTCTCCCACCACTTCGCCCACGCCATCGGGTCGGCGCCGAAGTCCTTGCCCGTGCGCTTGGCGAGGATCGCGACGAGCTTTTGATAGATGCGTTCGTCGAACCCGGTGTGCTTTTCACCGGCGGTGATCCGCTTCAATTCGAGGGCGAAGCATTCCATCGCGGTGGGCACCGCATCGACCGTGACGACGTCGGCCAGCGCGTCAGCGACGAAAGAGCGGATGTTCCAGTTGTCGCTGGCCATCGATTCGCGGATGAGTCTCCGCGACATCTTCTTCTCGCCGAGGCGGGCGAGGGCGATGGCGAACTGGTAGTTGGTCTCTTCGGTGACGTTTTCTTGGTCGTGTTGCTTCAGCACTGCGTCAAGCGAAGCGACATCGCGCAGCCGGCCGAGGGTGGTCACGGCCATCATGCGGACGTCTTCGATGGGATCGTTCAACAAGTTGCGGACGACGGCCGCTCGCTTCTGATCGCCGCGGAGTCCGAGCGTCTGGCAGGCGAACATCCGGACGTTGGAGGAATCGTCCGCTAAAGCTTTGGCCAGGGCCGTGCCCGCCAGGATGTCCTCCGCCGGAGCACGCGACAATTGGCAGGCCGCGAGAGCCCGGCCGTTTTCTTCGGGATCGTGGGCCAAGGCATACGCGGCGAATTCGATGAAGCGATCCCCCTTCAGGGGTTGTTCCGACACTTCAAGTTGCAGGATAAATCGCCGGTCCTCGGGAGGCACGGCCAAGAAGGCTCGCATCGATTCCGCGTCGATCCGCTCGGCTTTGGCCAGCGCGGTGGCAATCCCGCAGAGTTGCCGCACCAAGGCGTCCGCAGGATGATCGGCGATGAGACCAGCGACGACCGCCATTCCGAGTGCGATGAAATTCATGGGCGACACCGATTGCGGAGCGGAGCATCTCTCGCTCGTGGATTCACTCGAAAAGGTTCGCCACGGGCACGCGGAAGCCGGGGAGATGGGGTTCGCCCGTGATTTCCATGAGGCGATTGAACAACATCGGCTCCGCGCCGGGACGGTAAACCGTGACGCTCTTATCGTGCAAATCGAGCAACCAAACCAAGGGGACGCCGGCCGCGAGGTAAGCGTCGGTCTTTTCGTCGATGCGTTCCATCACTTCACTGGGAGACAAGATTTCGACGCAGAGCGTTGGCACGCCTTCGACGATCGTCGATTCCCCGGTCTGCGCCGCCAGGAGTTCCGCCGACACGACCATGACATCGACGCCGAAGGTGCGATCCGGATCGAGTGCGAGCCTTACGCCGGCATCACCGGTTAGGACTTCGCCCCGGGGTAGCGGAAACGTGCGCATCCAAGCCCTGAGTTCGCCACCCGTCGCGGTCGTGGCGCGCGAGTGGAGTCGATTTCGCACCGTCATGAGGTCTCCCGTCTCGGGGTCGATGGCGCCGCTCGGATTCTCCCGGAGTTCGCCGTCGAGGACGTAGCGATCCACGCCGTCGTACGGTCGGTCGATGAGGTCGTTCCCGGACACGGCCAGCTTGGCGATCATGGCGGATCCCCGATCAGGATGGATCGACGCGGAAGAGCACGCGGTTGAAATCGACGGCTTCGCCGTTTTTGATGCAGACCTCGACGACGGTGCCGGAGACGTCGGCGGTGAGGTCGTTGAAGATCTTCATCGCTTCGAGCTTGCAGACGACGGTGGTGGGGCCGACGCGGGCGCCGACGGTCACGAAATCGGGTTTGTCCGCGGCTGGCTTGGCGTAATAGGTGCCCACCATCGGCGACTTGATTTCGAGGTAGTTCTTGGCCGGCTTCGCCGGTTCGCTCGGGGCGGCCGGGGCCGCGGGCTGCGGTGCGGCGGGCGCCGGGGCGTAGTGGGCGGCGGCGGCGGGGGCGAACCCTTTGCGGAGGCGGATGCGGTGCTCGCCTTCGCCGAGGGAAATCTCGGAGAGATCGTGCTTGGTCATCAACCCGATGAGGTGCTCGACCGTTTGGACATCGAACGGGCGGGGTTCGCCCGACGGGGCGGCTTTCGGATCGGTGGCCACGGGGGAGTCCAGCGAGATTCGGTTCGGTGGGCCGCCGCTGCGGTCGGGCGGCCCCGGTGAACCGTTAGGATACGGCGCCGATCATGGACGGCAGCGTGGTCAGGCGGATTGCCGGGGCGTCGTCTTTGGTGATCAGGTACATGTCTTCGACGCGGACGCCGCCCCAACCGGCGATGTAGACGGCCGGTTCGAGCGTGACGATCATCCCCGCTTCGAGCACCGCCTCGGAACTCTGGCGGATTTGCGGGGCCTCGTGGACATCGAGGCCGATGCCGTGGCCGAGGCCGTGGGTGAAGTAATCGTCGAGCCCGTAGGTGGAAAGCACCTTGCGGGCGGCCGAATCGACGTCTTTGGCCGGGGTGCCGTGCTTGAGCATATCGGCCGCCGCTTGTTGGGCCTCCACGACGGCGTCGAAGATTTCTTGGAACTTCATGCCGACGCGTTCGCTGCGGTTCTTGCGGTTGGGCGCCGGGTTGTACGGGCTGCGGAACGTCCGGGTCATGTCCGACTTGTACCCGGCGTCGGCGCCCCAATCGACGAGGAGCTTGCTGTTTTCGAGCAGCATCCGGTTGGTCGGTCGGGCGTGGGGCAGGGCGCCGCGCTCGCCGTAGGAAACGATGGTCGGAAACGCGGAGCACTTCGCCCCGGCCCGGCGGAGGTACGACTCCATCGCATCGACGGAGTCTTTTTCCGAATCGCGCTCGGTCAGAAACGCTTGGAACATGTGGAACGCCCGTTCGGCGATCCGCACGGCGGTCCGCACTTGCTCGATTTCGGACGGGTCTTTGATCGAGCGGAGCTGCTCGATCTTCGGCCCGATCGGGGCGAAGCTGAGCTTCGGCCCTTTTTCCTTCAGGCCTTCCAACAGGGCCATCGTAACGTGGTTCGATTCGAAGCCGACGGACTTGACCGCGAGTTTGGTCAGCGTCTCGGCGGTCGCCTCTTGGATGGTTTTGGTGTGCGGGCGGATGACCGCTTCGAGTTCGGGGTTCTCGTCGCGCAGCTCCTCCTCAAAGCGGCTGTCCGACACGAGGATGGCCTGCTTGGGCGTGAGGATCAGGTAGCTGCTGTCGCCGTTGAAGCCCGACAAGTAGGTGACGTTGCGGGGGTTGGTGACGAGGACGGCATCCACGGCCTCGGCTTTGAGTTCGCGGAACAGGTTGGCGCGGCGTTGGTGGACGTAGTTCATTGGTGGGGCAGCGGGGGGAGCGGGGGAGACACCAAACAGCTTCATACACCTTTCTTATCGCGATCTCCAGCGATTTCCCCCGAGATGCGCATTTTTTCTCAGCCGGTCAGGTGCCGGGTGTTGGCTGGGTCATTTTCTTGCGGTGAATCTTGTCCACCAAGCCAGCGACGAAGGCGGCGCTGTCGAAATTCTGCCGGGTCAGATCGACGGCCGAGATGACACCCGATTTGGGCTTGGGAGCCGGTTCGAGATCGGAAGTGCGTCCGAGCATCGCCTCGGTGCGGGCCAGCGTGATCGCGTAGGCGAAGAGCCGATCCGCGGAGGGCCAATCGCCGGCCGCCACGGCCGTCTCGACGAAGGCGGCGAGTTCGTCCGGCAGGTTCACGGCGAAGGTCTTCACGGGGTGCCTCGGGGGGTCGATTCGTCGAAAAAGTCGGCGTCGATATCGCGGGCGCCGTAGAGGACGCGCATGATGGTGGTTCCATCGGTGGTGTGCCAATGAAAGACCAAATAGTCGCGAACGTTCGTCCGTCGCATTCCCCGGTGCAGATGGCCGCACTCGGCCCCAATCCCCGGATACTTCGCGACGAATCGGAATTGGACTTCAAATTCCGCGAGAAGCACGTCGGCGAATTGGGGTCGCACCTCGAGGTAATACGCCGCGATGTCATCGAGATCGGACAGCGCATCGTCGGAAAGGATGTACTCCATCACGATGGAACCGCGAGTGTGGACATCTTCGCGCGAGTCCGCTCTCGCAGTTCCGCCATCGCCTTGGGGCCATCGACGACTTGCCCGCGTTCAACTTGTTCGACTGCCGACTGAATCATCGCCCGCAGGTGGGGGTTGTCCTCGTCGATCATCGGCGGCTGTTCCAACCCGAATAGCCACTGCGCGACCGCGAGGGTCACGGCTTCGTCCCGAGAGTCATACTCCCCGTTCGCCACGCGGGCCTCGATGTTCGCCGCCAACGCATCCGGCAGACTCACGGTGATCGTTTTCATTTCGAATCCTCCTTCCGGGATTGTCGCAGTTCCGCGGGCATTTCGCCACTGTAGCTGGCCCAGAGCGCGTCGATCGGGTGGGCGCACCACAAGTCCGGCGCGACCGCTTTCAAGTGCCGGGCGATCTGCATCAGGCAGCCGACGTTCCCGGTGAAGAGGGCCACGGCGCCGGTGTCGCGGATGTTGGCCGCTTTGCGATCCCCGAGCGCCGTCGCCATCTCGGGCTGCGTGAGGTTGTAACTTCCGGCCGCCCCGCAGCAGAGCTCGGTCTCGTTCAACGGCACGAGTTCCAACCCGGGGATCGCTTCGAGCAGCGCCCGCGGCTGCTTTTGAATCTGCTGGGCGTGTCGGAGGTGGCAGGCGTCGTGGTAGGTCGCCTTGATCGGCAGGCGGTGCGTCGGCTTCACGAGGCCGAGCGAATACAGGAACTCGGTGACGTCTTTCACCTTCGCTTGGAACTGCTTGGCTTCCTCGGCGGATGCCGTGGCGTGCATCAGGTGCGTGTAGTCCTTGAGCATCGCCCCGCACCCGGCGGCATTCGTGATGATCGCGTCGAGTTCCTGCCATTTCGGGCCGCCGACGCCGAAGGCGGTGCAGTTGCCGGCGGCGAGCGTGCGGGCTTGGCCTTCTTCGCCGCTGTGGTAGTGCAGCGCCCCGCAGCAAGCTTGGGCCTTGGGAATCCA
>JANOSQ010000702.1:0-11139 GCA_031415915.1 Fimbriiglobus sp.
GCCCGCACTGCGGCGCCCTGCTCGACGTCACGCCCGAATGGCTCGGCCAGCAGCTCGAATGCGGCGGCTGTTCGAGCGTGTTCGTTTGCCCGGAGCTGGCGGAAGAAGCCCCACCCGTGGACGCGCCGAGGATGCTCCGCGAGAAGAAGACCCGCCGGGAACGGAACCGCACGCGCCCCGAAGATGGCGACCGCTGGGAGGGCTACGAAGCCTACAGCCAAGACGACGACCCCGATTCACACCTTTCCAAGAAGCGCGGCCCCGGCTTCGCCGCGGCGTCGATGGTCATCGGCATCATCTCGCTCACCGTGGCAACCCCCATCACCGTAGTCACCTGCGGCTTCGGCGGCTTCGTCCAGATCACCCTCAGCTTGGTCGGGTTGATCCTCGGCTACATCGGGATGCGTTCGGACGCGCGGGCCAACGCCATCGCCGGGATGGTGATGAACGTGCTCGCCGCGCTGTTCGCGACGCTCTGGATGACCGTCATCGGCGGGTTGATTTCCGCGGGTCCCTTCGGCAAAGCCACGCCGCCGACAACGACCACCACGGTATCGACGTGGAAATCGAACGCGAACCCGCCGCAGAAAGCGAAGTGGTGATAGGGAGAGGGCTCAGCGCCGCTTGACTTGGTCGAACCACTTCTGCCAATACACCTTGGTGAATTCCTCCATGCCGCCGCTGAAGGCGGTCGCGGGCATGGCGGCGAAGGTCTCTTCCATCCGAGTGAGGGTGCGCGTCGCCAATTCGGCGCGTTCGGCTCGGAGATACGAAGCGTACAGCATGCCGAGCACGATCAGCTCTTCGGGCTTGTTCTTGTAGCGCTCGGCCGTCGCGTTGCAGAGCTTCGGCATATCGTCGTACCGCTTGAGCAACAGCGTCGCGTTGACGACGCGGATGTCGGCCTGCGCGGCCATGTACGGTGTCTTCGATTGCGCCAAGGATTCGAACACGCCGAGGGCTTCGGTCAGTTTGCGCTCGGCGTCGGCGGGCGGGGTGCCGCCCTTGTGCTCACCGCGGGCCAGCAGCAATAGGCAACTGCCGAGGTAGAGCTTGGCACGCTCGGCGAACGTGCCGGACGGGTTCGATTGCACCAACTGGCGGAAGCGGGCTTCCGCTTCGGGGAGGTTGGCCGGCATCAGCACTTTGCCGAGGTCGTAGAGGGCTTCCTGTTGGGCTTCGCGCTCCGGTGGCGTGTCGTAGGTTTTGTTCGCGATCTGCGTCAACAGATTCTTGCCGAGGTCGAGCAGCCCGCGGGCTTCGGTTTGGGTGGGGCCGCTGGTCAACTTGCGCCGGCCTTCGTCCAAGTGCGCCCGGCCCAGTTTGACCTGGGCGACCGTCGCAGTCGAGCCGCCGATGGCGACGGCTTTCTTGAGGGCGTCGATCCCTTCGGAGAACTTCTGCTGGGCGAGTAGGATTTCCCCCTTCTCCAAGTGGGCCGGGGCGGTTTGCTCCGTCGTGGCGCCATTGACGAGGAGCAGTTGATCGAGGAGATCGAGCGCCGCGGCCTCGTTACCGGCGGAGCGAAAGCACGACGCTCCCCGGCGGTAGAGATCGACCTTCCCCGCGGGGATTGGGTGCGCGGTGGCAAGGGCGGTGTACTCCTCGGCAGCGAGCTTCCATTTTTCCTTGGCGAGCAGGGTCGCGTCCGGGGTCGATTGCCCCGCCAGCGACGCGGCCCACGCGCCGTAGCTCTCGGCTTTCCGCTCGCGATCCCGCCCCGGTAGCGAGACGGCCCCGTAAGCCGCGATGCTGCGGAGAGCCGAGGTGTAATCCCCTTCCGTCAAGCAGACTTGAATCGTTTCTTCGAACGCGTTGCGGACATCGTCGAGGCTGACGTGGGCGTTGCGGAATTCGGGTCCGGGCTTGAGGGACTTCACCGCGGCTTCGAGTTGTTCGGCGGCGGCGGTGCGTTTCCCTTTGGCCATCGGATCGCGGACCGCGAGTTCGGCGAGCTTCACACTGCTGGCGAGGCTGGCCGCGCCGCCGTCCGCTGCGGCCCGCTCGAAGAACGCCGCCGCTTCCACCTTGTTGTTCAGTGCCAAGTAACCTTTGCCCGTTTCGTAGCGGATCACCCCGAGTTGGTCGTTCGGCAATCCGGGGGTCGCTTGCGCCGCGGCGAAGAGGCCGACGGCTTCTTGCCAGTTGTTGTCCGCGGCCGCGAGGCGGGCGAGCTGCACCTTGGCCAGCGCTTGGACTTCCGGCGTGGCGTTCTTGTCGATCTGCTGGAGCCAAGCGCGGGCTTTCTCCGGTTCGTTCGTCTGCAGGCAGAGTTCCGAAAGCTTGAGCCGATACTTCGCGGTGCCGGCCGGGGTGCCGCGCTGCGGTCCGCTGAGGAACGCGGACAATTCTTCCTTCGCCCGTTTCAAGTCGGGCGGGTTGAGCCGGAGGCTCGTCTCGGCGATGAGCCGGGAGCGCTCGCCGACATCTTCGCCGCTGGGCACCGCTTGCAATGCGGGCAGCAAAGCGATGGGATTGCCCGCGCCGATCGCGGCCGTGGCCTTCGCCGAACGGAAGACGCACCGACCCCGGTCGGCGAGGTCCGGCAACGTCAGGGGATCGCACTTGGCGAAATATTGGGCCGACTTCGACCAGTGCTCCGCGGAATCGGAACCGGACTCGGCTAGGTAACCGTGGGCAGAACCGAGCAAGAAATGGGCTTGGTTCGCTTCGCTAGGGAACTGCTCGAAGGCCATCTCGACTTTCCGCGCGGCCTCGACGAGTTGCCCCGCATCGACGGGCTTGCGGTCGACGGCTTGCTTCAAGGCGCCGAGATCTTTCTGGAACAAGTCGGCCGGGTTGTCCGGTTGCGGTGGGAAGGTGCGCCACGCGGCGATGGCCGCGGTGACGCCGAGGACGAACAGTGGCAGTTGCCAATAGTTCCGGCGCCGCGGGGTCGGCGGGGAGCTGGGGGCCGGGGATTCCACGATGGTGAAAATGACGTCGTGGGCCGTATCCGTGGCCATGGTGGGTATCCTGCGAGCGGGGGCGCGACCGGTCGAAAGGAATCGTCCGGCTTTTCGCGGCGCCGGTCAAGGGGAGTTTGCGACACGGCAATCAGTAGAATAGCGGTATCCCCGAGGAGTACCCGTATGTCGCGCTTCGACTTGTCCATTCTCGAAACGGCCCAGCGCGTCCCCGGCAAACCCCGCCACAAGACGCGCGAGGTCAAAGTCGGCGACAGAATCTTCGGCGGCGACAACCCGATCTGGGTGCAAAGCATGACGACGACCGACACGTTCGACGTGGCGGGGACGGTGAAGCAAATCCACCTTTTGGAAGAAGCCGGCTGCGAACTCGTCCGCGTGACGGTGCCGAAGCCGGAAGACGCCGGGGCCCTGTCCGAGATTCGCAAGCAGATCGGCATCCCGCTGATCTGCGACATCCACTTCGATTACAAAATGGCGCTGGCCGCGCTCGATCACCCCGTCGACAAGATCCGCATCAACCCGGGCAACATCGGCGGCAACGACCGCTTCCGGCAGGTCGTGCGCAAGGCGAAGGACAAAGGCATCCCGATGCGCATCGGCGTCAATGCCGGGTCGCTCGAACGGGAGTTCTGCGAGAAGTACGAGTTCCCCTGCCCGCCCGCGATGGTCGAAAGCGCCCTGCGTTACTTGGAGATCGCCGAGAGCGAAGGCTACCACGACATGATCTTTTCGATGAAGTCATCGGACGTGCTGGTCGCCGTCGAAGCGTATCGGTTGTTCGCGAAGCTCGCCGACTACCCGACGCACATCGGCATCACCGAAGCGGGCAAGCCGCCCTACGCCGTGACCAAGAGCGCCGCCGGGCTGGCCCCGATTCTGCTCGACGGCATCGGCGATACCATCCGCGTTTCGCTGCTCGGCGACCCCGTCCCCGAAATCGCGGCCTGCTTCGACATTTTGCAAGCGACTCAGCGCCGCGTCCGCCGGCCGGAAATCATCGCTTGCCCGACCTGCGGCCGGCTCGCCATCGACTTGGAAAAGATCATCGCGGAACTGGAAGTGCGGCTGAAGGGCAAACGGGTGCCCGTGAAGATCAGCGTGCTCGGGTGCGTGGTCAACGGCCCCGGCGAAGCGAAGGAAGCGGACATCGGCATCGCGGCCGGGAACGGCCAGGGGATGATCTTCCGCAACGGCGAGATGGTGCGCAAAGTCCCCGAGGCGGAGATCGTCGATGCGTTGATGGTGGAACTGGCCGATTGGGAAAAGAACAACGCCCACCGCATCCCGGTGACGAAGGACGCGGAAGGACTGGGGCGTCGCAAACTGCCGACGGTGGCGGTGTGAAGGAGAGGCAAATTCGCGTTTCCCCCGTCCGCAGTATCTCGCTCGCGGGGACATCTCGATAGTCGGTTCACTGGCGATACCGAGTCAACTCCCGGCGAGCGTTGCCTTGGATCCGCTCCAGTGCGTCGCCCACGAGGGCGGCGTTGGGCTTGCCGCGGATTTCCAGATCGTACCCCTTCTTGAACGCGACCGGAACATCGGTCGTCTTGCCGAGTTCCCATTGCGTGAGGCCGAGGTAATACCAGTAACGGGCGTCGGCGGGGTTCCGTTTCACGGCCGATTCGAGCGAAGCGAGCGCTTGGGTGAAGCTCTTCGATTGGTAGGCCGAGACGCCGGCGTTGTAATCGCGGGCGGCTCGGTCTAGGGCTTGAACCTCGGCCGGGGTGATTTGAACCCCGCCTTGGCGGGCCTCCGCGAGTTGCTGGGTGAACCCGGCTTGCAAGACCGTGAGATCCGCCTTCTGCTTCTGGACGAGGGCGAGTTTCTCGGCTTCGGCATCCCCCAGCGACTTCTTCGCTTCGGCGGTGGCCTTCTCGACGGCGCTGGCCACTTTCGTTTCGGTCTCTTTCTTGGCCGCGTCGGTTTCTTTCTTGGCCGCGAGCAGATCGGTTTCCGCTTTCTTCACCGCCGTCTTCAATTCATCGCGGGCCAACTCGGTCGCTTTGACGGCGGCGGTCGCCGCGTCGACTTCTTTCTTCAGCGCCGCCATCGCATCCGCCGCTTTTTTCGCGTCCGCACTGGCGACCATCGCGTTGAGCTTTTTGAAGGCGTCGGGCAAGAGCGGGATCGCTTCCGCGACGGCGACCTTCTCGTCGAGGAGCTTGTTCGCTTTCAATTCCTTGACCACCGCGGCCACACCCGCTTCGGCGGCGACTTGCTTCTTCGCCGCGTCCGCCGCGAGCTTCCCTTTCTCGATCGCATCCGACCGCGAAGCTTCCAAATCCTTGGCGGTCTTCTCGGCGAGCGCCACGTAGGTTTTCATTTCGGCCTTGGCGGTCTCGAGGTTCGCGCCGGCCGTCTTCAACTCAGCGGTGACTTTCGTGGATTCGAGCTTGGCTTTCTTCGCTTCGTCTTCTGCTTTGATCAGGTCGGTCATGGCGGTCATCAATTCGCCTTCGGCGGCGTCCTTCTGCTTGATTGCCGTTTTGAGCTTCGCATCCGCTTTCGCTTCGGCCGCTTGTGCCGCATCGACGCGTTCTTTGGCATAGCCGGCACTCACCGCATCGAAGTCCGCTTTCTTCTTGAGCAGTGCCATATCCTTCTCGGCTTTGATCGCCGCATCCTTCGCGGTCGCCAGTTCCTGTTTCATCTCATCCTGCTTCGCCGTCAAAACCGCGACTTCGGGATTCGGCCCCGTTTGCACCACGGCGACGGTCGATTTGGTCTCCGCGCCCGGCAGCATCCCGCCGAAGTACAACCCCGCGAAGGCACCCGCACCGACTAGCAACCCCAGCAACCCGCCGCCGACCCAGCCGATGAGTCCACCGCCGCCGCTGCGGCTCGGTTCTTTCGCCGCCTTCACGCGGACCGGCTCGCGCTTCGGCTTCGGTGTCTCCAGTTCCCCGTCGTCGGCTTCCGGCGGGCGGTGTTTCACCGGCGCGACCACGGCGCCGGCGCCGGAGGTGCCGACGAGACCGCGTTTCGGAGCCGGGGTGTGCAGCAACGGCAAATCGTCGGAGAACGGGTCGACGTCCGAATCGTCGTCCCGCGGCATCCTCAGCGACGGTTGCATCTCGCCCGAGAGGGGCTTGGATTCCCAATTCACGCGGCCGCTGCCTTCGTCGTCCGCGCTGGCCATCGGCTCGGTGAAGTCGATCGCGTCGTCTTGCTCGTGGTAAGAGAGGTGCGGCGACTTCTTGTCGAAGATGCTAGAGCCGCCGTCCGACGCGTTGAACACGTTGTGCTCGGTCGCGTCTTCGGCGAAGTCTGGCGGCAGCGCGTCGAGTTCGATCTGCGAGGCCTCTTGGTTCGACGCCGCGCCGAAGATGCTCGAACGCGGCCCGGTGACCCTTTCCGAATCCCAATCCGCATTCAGCAGATCGACGCCGGACGCATCGGAATCCGCCGAATCGTCGGCTCGGGTCTTCGCTTCGGTGCTGTGCGGGAAAATGTGCGAGCCGGAAGGCTGCGTGGCGTCGAAGTCCACGGCGTCGTCCGGGTGCGGCAGGCGCTTGGTGACATCGCGGCTACTGAGGTCGTCGAAGGCGCGGAGCACTTCGCTTTCGGAGATCGAATCCGTCGCCGGTTGCTTCTGCCAGCCGCCGACCGGGGCGGTGGAGGAATCGGCGTCGAGCTCGGAGAACAGGTTCTCGACGAGTTGAGTTTTGCTGAGGCCGCCGCTGGGCGGGGCTGCCCGCGGCGCCGGGGGGATGGAATCGAACCAGCCCGAGCCGGGGGAACTGGCGACCGGCGGGGCGTTGCCGAAGATGGACGACCCGCTCTCGCCGGCGAGTTTGCCGCCGCCGGTGTTCACTCCGGAGCCTTCGCGGTAGCCGCGCCGGACGATGACGGAAGGGGATTCGCCGGTGGATGGCTCGGTGCCGAGGGCGCTCAGGGCGTCTTCGTCATCGTCCAGGATGGGCGGGGCGGGGTTGAACGAAAGCACTTCCGTCGGTTCCTCCGGCGACGCCTTGGGCGGGGTGCGGCGGAAAATATGGGAATCATCGCCACCGGGGTTCGGATTCGTGGGGATCTTGGCAGCCATGCGGCGACTCCGGTCATTTTCGCCCCGAGCGGGGCGGGCAACGATTGCAACACCCTAAGTTAACTGGAAAATGGGACGAGTTCATGGCTCGGGTCGATTTTTTCTCCACTTTCTCGGAACGCCGGACGGAAAAACATACTTCGACTGCAGTTCGGGGCGATCCCGAGCAGGGTTCCCAATTGTCGTGCACACGCTGCCGGGCAACTGGGCGATCCGCACAGGAGGCCCCCGCCACGGTGGCCGAATTCGATGCGTTTTCAGGCTTCAGAGGTGCGGTTCCCGCTTTTTCTCCGATTGGTATTCCCTTTGCAATGATCGACTCACCGCCGTGTAACCCACGGCTCCATTTTCCCGAGCGTGCCCCGATGCCCACACTCGCCGGATGGCCCTCAACCGCGGTTGTCCCCATGCCCAACGCGTTCGCCCCCGGCGATTTCGATGTCATCGAGCTGCCGATCTTGCTCCCCGAATGGCAAGTGAACGCCCTCGAAGTCGCCGCCCGCGAACGCGGCATGACCATCGGCCAACTCCTCCGCCGGCTCTTCTCCGACCTCTTTGCCGAAAAACGCCCGCGCACCGACTGAACTTGTCGGAAGCCCGCCCCGCGATAAGATAGCGTTGCCCGAATTGCGGCGCGCGGTGGCGCCGCGGACATCCGAAATCCCGAACCCGGACGAACCCGTGTCGATCGACAAGAGCTTGAAGCGTAAGAGCGGCGGCGTCCGCAACCGTTGCGTAATGACCCGCGTCGAGCGGATCACGAAGATGAAGGAAGAGGGCAAGTTCGCGGCCGGGCAAAGCCCGTTCGGGCTGCCCAAGACGCGCGTCGTCAAAGTGATGGTGAAGAAGAAAGTGAAGAAGGAAGCCGAGGGTGAGGCCGAACCCGTCGCCGGCGCCAAGAAGAAGTAAGCTCCGCAATCTGGTCTCGTGGGAGCCGTGTGCTAGCGGGAGAGTGTCGCCGTTCGCTCCGCGAACGGATTGCATCCCGCAGACATTCCAGTTGGTCTCTGCGATGAAGGTCAAAACCGTTCGCGGAGCGAACGGCGACACTCTCCCGCCAGCTTTTGCAACCCGACTGTCAGTAACAACTCATTTAAATGGCTACGTCTCGTTCCGGATCGCAGCTACGAATGCGACTCGGAACGCCACTCGTTGCACAAACCCACCAGTACTGCCAATCTCGTAACCTCGGGAAGTACCCGATTGTCGGCTTGCGCCGCGCCGCTCGACACCAAGGACAACGGCCGGGGGACTTCCCCCGGCCGTTGTGCGAATCGCCCGACTCGGATTAACGCTTGGGCTTGTCCTTCGGTTTCTCGGGCGGCTTCGGTGCCGGCACCACCGGCTTCGGGATCACGGGTGGCGTTGGCGGGATCACCACGGGGGGCGGCGTCGGGGCTTTCGGCGGAACGACGACCGGGGGCCTTGGCGGAATGACCACCGGGGGTTTCGGCGGAGCCACCGGGGGTAAAGTCACCGGAGGCTTCGGCGGAGCCACGACCGGGGGCTTCGGGGGCACCACGGGCAGGATCGTCACCGGGGGCTTCGGAGGCACCACGGGTGGGATCGTCACCGGGGGCTTCGGATCGCCCGGCTTCGGTTTCATCGGCTTCGGATCGATTATCGGCGGCGTCGGAACCGTCGGCTTGTTCGGCTGCGGGATCGCCGTCGGGAACACGACCGGGGTCGGCTTCGGTTTCTCGGGCTTGACCTCGGGCTTCATGTCCACGCTCGGCTTCGCCGGGGGCAACCGGCTGGCCGGGGCTTGGGCGCGAATCGTCGCCGTCTGCGGGACGTCGATGCGAGCCGTCCGAGGGGCTTCCGTCGCTTTCGTCGGCACCGTGAAGCCTTTATCCACCATGGCGGTTTCCACCTTGCGGCGATCCATCGACACCTTGGTGATTTCCTTCGCGAGCTTCTGCTCCTTCACGCGGTCTTCCGAAGCCACCGCCCGCATCGCGAGGTTCGGGTTCGTGGTGCGAATCGCCGTCAACGGGGTCAGCATGTTGTTATTGGTCACGTTCGTGATGTTCGTCACGTTGGTGACGTTGGTCACATTCGTGGTGTTATTCGAGTTGATCTGTTGCACCAGCGTCCGCGGCGGGCGGGCGATGTCGCCGTTGTAACGGCCCGTGTACCCGTCGTTGATATTGCGTGCCCAGTTGGCGTCGTCGCGGTGGTGGACGTTGTAGTAGCTCCACAGCGGGTCGTACGGCACCGTGCGGCCGATCGACACCGTCAAGGCGAAGCCGCTGCCACCGCCGCGGACGCCGTTCCACGAGTTGAAGCCGGCGTTGGCATAGTGGGCTTCGAAATAGTCCCCGAAGTAGTAGTTACTGAAGCCGCGGCGGACAAACATCGCCCCGAAGAGGTGGTTGTGCGAAACCACGTAGCTGGGCGTGTAGAAGAAGTTCGGGCGCGAATAGACGTTCGGTCGGAAGTAGACGGGGGCGAAGAGCAGCCCGCGATCTTCCGGCGTGTAATCCCAGTATCCGGGGACGTGGATGTAGCCCACGGGCGTCCAGCGGTAGTGGTCGCCGACCCAGACCCAATCGGAGCGGTGTTCGACCCAGTAGCCGGGCCGCCAGGCGTAGCGGTTGGCTCGGTAGATCCAAATACCGGGGGTGTAGAAGCTCGTCACCGTCGGAGCCGGCGTGGAGGGTGCCAGTTCCAGCAGCGCGGGCGGCTGCGGGAGGTATTCGATTTCGGCTTGCTGCTGCTTCTGGGCGATCACGTTCCAGAAGCCGTTGACCCACTGGAAGCCGCCGCGGACTTCGCGCCAGCTGCCGGGGACCCAAACGCGGCCCGGAGGGGCGACGCGCCAAAAGCCGCTGATCCAGATGTAGTCGGTGCGGTCGTCGTCGTAGGCCCAGTAGCCGGGGATCCACTGGACGTTGTCGCCGTCCGGCTTTTGATCCGGCGGCAGCTCTTCGATGGCGTCCGGCGGGGCCTTGGCAACCACCGGGCCACCGCCGGTGGGGTATTCGACCGTCGAAGCGTAGGCTTCGTGAACGGGGCCGCGAGCGAGCACTTCGACGCCGTCGTCTTTGACTTGGCCCGGCTGACTCGGCGCTTGTATTGTCGGTTGCTGGGGTTGCGCCACGGTCACCCCGGCGGCGAGAGCCGTCAGCGAGAGCCCGGCCAACCAATGGCGTAAGGTGCGGGTCATAGGAGTGGCTCCAAAGCGGTGTGCGGGCAAGGACTGCCTACGCGAAAGAGACGCACATGCGGTGCCAACTTGCGCAGTGGCCATTCCGGACGCAGCTTACGCTCGCGGCTCGGTCGGGCCAAGGCGAACTTGAGGGCTGAGGGCTGTCTCGTCGTCCGTCGCGATTCTTTCGGTCGAATCGATTCCCATTCCTGCGCCGATCCAGAAATTCGTCCGCGTTGCTCCGGTGCCGCCGCGCCCCGGCCGCACCTCGCAAACTCCCGTCCGATAACATCGCTGGCAATCGCCCCGTTGTAGCGCAAGCTACGGCACTGGCCCGTGGATCGCCTCCGGGAGTCGGCGGCGGTGGGGCCACGTTCCTCACAACGGGATGGGCAGACATGAGACGGATGCTCTTGGCAGGGATGCTGGCCCTGCCGTTCGCGCTGGCGGTGGCCTCGGACGCACGGGCGCAAGGCCCCGGTTGCAACTCGCCGGGCGGCAATTGCGGGCCGGGCTACGGCGGTGGCGCCGTGTACACGCCGGGTTACCAAGTCCGCTACCGGCTGTTTTCGTGCCTCCACCAAGAAGGGCCGCTGGTGAACTACGGCCCGTACGCGGGCTACTACCCCTTCGAGCCTTACGGCCCTTGGACGAGCGACCTCCGCTACACCGGCCCCATCGGGCACGGCCACGGCGCCGCGACGACCGGCCGTCTGCGGTTGAACGAGTTCTCCAGCGGCTTCGGCCACGGCGGGGTTCGCCACAGCCCGTGCGGCACCTGCAGCAGCGGCCACTCGTGGGGCACTTACTCGCAGGCGACCCTCAAGAACATCGGTCACCGGATCAACCCGTGGCACCACCGCGATTGCAACACCTGCTCGACGTGCCACTCGGCGATTCAACCGGATCAACCGATTCAAACCGTCGGCCTGAGCGTGACGGAGCGCTGAGGCGTACCGGTCGGCGCGGTTGTGGCGACGGGCAAACCGGAGTGGTCGGCGGAAATGGGG
>JANOSQ010000703.1:0-2069 GCA_031415915.1 Fimbriiglobus sp.
CCGCCACCGTTGCCAACGGTCCCGCCTTCTGCGACAATTCCCCTTTGAAGCACCGTCCCGTTCCGACCCGGAGGGGTTCGTTCCCATGGCTCATCTCTTGCGCATCCGCACCCGAACGGGGCTCGGATTGATCCTCTTGGCCTTGGCGGTCGCCGTGCCGATGAAGTCCCCGCTCCGCGCCGCACAGCCTGCCGTCCAGCCGCCCAAGGGGGTGAAGTCGAAGATCAAAGTGACCGTCCCGCAGGACGACTCCGAACTGCTGATCGAGAACAAAGCGACCAAAACCACCGGCCTCACGCGCGACTACGACACCCCCGAACTCGAAGCGGGCAAACGCTACGAATACACCTTCACGGCCCGCTGGCGGCCGAACAACTACACCGTGATGACTCGGCCGCGGACGGTGCAGTTCACCGCGGGCGACGAGGTCGTCGTCGATCTCTCCAAAGATTCCGCCGACGGCAAGGATCGCGCCGAGATCCGGTACGTGCCGACGCCGGACGACATCGTCGACGAAATGGTGAAGCTCGCCAAGATCACCAAGGACGACGTGGTCTTCGAGCCCGGCTGCGGGGACGGGCGCATCGTGATCGCGGGGGTCAAAGCCGGGGCCAAGAAGGGCGTCGGCATCGACCTCGACAAAGAGCGCGTGAAGGAATCGAAGGCCGCGGTGAAAACGTCCAACCTCGTGGACAAGATCGAAATCCGCGAGGGGGACGCTCTGGAAGTGAAGGATTACTCCGACGCGACGGTCGTGATGCTCTATATGGGCGAAGAGTTCAACATGATGCTCCGGCCGACGCTGCTGCGCGAATTGAAGGTCGGCAGCCGGATCTTATCGCACCGCTTCCCCATGAAGGACTGGAAGCCCGACGAGACGAAGAAGATCGTCGGCCAGGACGGGCTGGACTACGAAGTCCACATTTGGAAGGTGACCGAGGACGCAAAGAAGAAGTACGCGGGGATGGCGAAGAAGTAAGTCTCTATCCGAGGGAGAATCATGCACACGGTCAAGTACGTTCACTGGCAAGATGGCGACGCGTGGCTGGGATACTTGCAAGAGTTCCCCGACTATTGGACCCAAGGCGAGTCTTTGGAAGATTTGCTCGAGCACTTGCGCGATTTGTTCAAGGATCTCGAATCGGGCGAGATCGCCGGAATTCGGCGCGTCGGCGAACTGGTGCTGGCATGAAGCGAATCGACTTGATCCGTACGATCGAGTCGCACGGGTGCGAATTGGTTCGCCACGGAGGTAACCACGATTGGTACCGCAACCCGATTGCCGGTGTCGCCCAACCGATTCCCCGACACCGGGAAATCAATGAACACTTGTCGCGGCAGATCATTAAGTTGTTGACGTCTCCGCCGCACAGCGAATCCGAATCGTAACGATCACCCACGAAATGAATCCCCCCATGATCCGTTCCCTCCTCGCCTCGCTTCTCCTCGCTTCGCCTATTCTCGCCGGCGCCTCCAACAGCCTCCTCGATGTTTCCCCCGATGGGAAACTCCTCGCGGTCGCCAATACCGACAACGGCACCGTGAGCGTCATCGACCTCAAGTCCCGCAAGAAGCTCCAGGAGTTCCCCTGCGGGGATCACCCCGAGGGGGTCGCGTGGGCCGGCCAGTCCGGAACCTTCCTCGCCACCGTGTACGGCGACGACAAGGTCCTTTTCTACGACGCGGTGAAGGGCCACCAATTCAGCTTGAAGGTCGACGACGAACCCTACGGCATCGTCACGACCGCCGACGGCAAGTTCGCCTATGTCACGCACGATTACCCCGGTACCGTGTCCGAGATCGACATTGCGGCCCGCAAGGTGACGCGCACCTTCCGAGCCGGGCCGAACTGCCGGGGTGTCGCGCTGGCCGCCGACGAGAAATCGATCTTTGTCACCGAGTTCTTCACGACCAAACTCCACGCGATTAGTTTGAAGTCCGGGAACATCACCGATACTTGGGTCGGTTACGAATCGGACAATCTGGCCCGCCACGTCGTGCTCCACCCGAAGCGGCCGAAGGCGTACCTCTCGCACATCCGCAGCCGCGTCACCGATTTCGACGCCCGC
>JANOSQ010000704.1:0-2780 GCA_031415915.1 Fimbriiglobus sp.
ATCGCGGTTCGAATCGGTGGTGCTCACGCGGAACTTCTTGTGCGAGATCGCCCGGATTCCCAGCCCTTTCATGATCTTCGCCACCGCGTTCACCGAACAGGAATGACCCCGCGCCACCAACTCCGCGTGCATCCGCGGCGACCCGTACCGCTTCTTCACCGCCGCGTGGATCGTCCGGATCTCCGCTGCCAACTCGTCGCGTCGCTTCTCACTGACACTGGGTTGTCGCCCGACCCAGTCGTAGTAACCCGAGTGAGAGACCTCGAGCACCCGGCACATCAGTCGCACTGGAAAGGACGAAGACTGGCGATGGATAAAGTCGTACCTCAGGTCGACTCCCTGGCAAAGAACGCCGCCGCTTTTTTTAGGAGGTCTCGCTCCTGTAAGAGCCGCTTGTTCTCGACGCGCAGACGGTGAACTTCCTCTTCGAGGGCGCTGCGGTTGCCCCGGCCCGGGAAGGCCTTGGATCTTGCAGCGCTGCACGATAGACATGCTGTTCGCCGGGATGCGATCGGGCCGCGTGAGGTAGGCCCGGAGTTGACAGAACTCGTCATCGTTCAATGGGGGATATTCGGGTCGGGCCCTGCGAAGCTTTTGCTCGAGTAGCGGGGGGAGCGGCATGGGAGATTTCCCGCAGTCGGCATCGCCTTCCTGCCAGGAACTTCATTGGAATTGGATAAGTAATTGCCCAATTATAGCTCCAATTTTGTTGAATCAGAGGTCGGTTGCCAGCCCAACCCCTCCCACATCCCCCGTTGCTTCGCCCACTCCATAGTCGAGGCAATCGGCAACACCTGCCGCAGGATCACCGCGTCCCGGCCCGCCAGCGTCCGCGGCAAATCCAGGATGGCCTCTTGGATATCCGGTGCCAAGTTGAGCAGGTTCAGGATCTGGCTCACCCGCGCCCGGGTCACATGTCCGAGCCGGGCGATCTCGGTCTGGTTCTCCACGGCCCCACTCCGCAGCAGCCCCTCGCAGCGTAGGGCCAAGGCCATCAGCCGGGCCACACGCGGCACACGGCCCGGTTCCGCCGGTCGGAAGGGCGACGGCCCGGTCTCCAGCACCTTGCGGCTCCCCCGGCCTTTGCGGTCGAAGTGGACCTCGCACTCGATCGTCAGCGCCGCGCTCATACCCGCCTCCCCTTCTCGGTCGTCGCCAGTTCCCCGGCGAGCGTCTTGATCCCGGCCGGGCGGAAGGTGACCGCCACCTTCCCCTGCCCGCCGTCGTAGTCGACCTGCCCCACCAGCAACTGCACCACCCGCACCCGTTCGCGCGGGGCCAAGGCACCCCACACCGGGTCGAAGGCCGACTGGGCCAGCTTCGCCTCGTCGGGGTGTAACCGCCCGCTCTTCGCCGATTCGAGTTCGGCCCGGATGGCCCGCAGCCGCTCCTCGCCCGCGGCGATCCGCCCCTGCACCTCGGCCAGCTTCGCCATCGCCGACCCGTCCTTGGCCCTCGGCACTTCGGCGGCGAGCGTGCGGACCTCGGCGTGCCAAGCCCGCAAGTCCTTCTCGGCCTCGCGCTGCTCGGCTTTCAGTTCGACCGCGCGGGCCTCGTCCTGCCGCCGCGCCTCGGCGAGCGCCTCCTGCAGCACCTTCGGGTCGCGGCCGACCCTTTGAATCTGCTTCACCACCAACTCCTCGATCTGACCGGCCGGGATCGACTTCGACGGGCAGCTGTGCCAGCCCCGCTTCTGCGCCGAGCTGCAGACGTAGTAGCGGTAGCGCTTCGTCCCCTCGGCCTGCCGGGTCGAGTGCGAGGGGGTCATGGCGCAGCCGCAGGGTACGCAGCGGAGGATCCCCTTGAGCAAAGCCCCGAACTTGTTCCGCACCGGGGCGCCGCCCGTTCGACCGTTGCGGCCGAGCAATGCCTGAACCCGCTGCCAGAGCGCCGGCTCGACGATGGCCGGGTGCTCGCCGGGGTGCACTTCGTCCTTGTAGCGCACCTTCCCGGCGTAGGCGACGTTGGTGAGCAGCTTGTACAGGCTCGTGCGGGTGAAGGGCAACCCGCCGCGCTCGTGCCCCTTGCGGGTCGTCCAACGTTTGTTGACCCAGCGCTTCTCCGCGAGGACCAGCACCGCGGGCAGGAGCGACTCGCGGTCGAGGTAGAGTTGGAAGATGGCCCGCACCCGCTCGGCCTCGGCTTGATTCACCAGGAGCTTGAATCCCGCGGGATCGACGTCGTAGCCGAGGATGGGGTGGCCCCCGGCCCATTTCCCCTTCCGCCGCGTCGCTGCGATCTTGTCGCGCGTCCGCTCCGAGATGATCTCGCGCTCGAACTGGGCGAAGCTGAGCAGGACGTTCAGCACCAGCCGGCCCATGCTGGTGGCGGTGTTGAACTGCTGCGTCACCGAGACGAAGGAGACCCCGTGGCCGTCGAAGGTCTGCATCATGCGGGCGAAGTCGAGCAGGCTGCGTGAGAGCCGGTCGACCTTGTAGACCACGACCGCGTCGATCTTCCCCGCTTCGATGTCGAGCATCAGCCTTCGGAGGGCGGGTCGCTCCATGTTGCCGCCGGTGAAGCCGCCGTCGTCGTAGGCGTTGGGGACGAGGGTCCAACCCTCGCCGGCCTGGCTGCGGACGAAGAGCTCCCCCGACTCGCGCTGGGCGTCGAGGGAGTTGAACTCCTTCTCCAAACCCTCCTCGGTGCTCTTGCGCGTGTAGATGGCGCAGCGGATCACCGGGGTGGGTTTTACATTCGCGTTCGAAGCTTTCATGCGTCGCTCCTTTGCAGCCTGAAGATGAGATAGCCGTTGCAGTGCGACCCGGTGATCGCCTTGG
>JANOSQ010000705.1:0-4250 GCA_031415915.1 Fimbriiglobus sp.
TTCGAGGATCGCCCCCGTCGGCGTGATCAAGTTGGTCCGCACCAGCCCGGCGGCGATGCCGCCGAACATGAAGAAGATCGACACCGAGACCAAGTACATCAGGCCGATGCGCTTGTGATCCACCGTGAGCAGCCACGACAGGATGCCGTACTGGTGGTTCAAATAGTGGCGGTGCTCCGGGTGTTTCTCGAAAGAAACTTCCGGTTCCGACAGCATCTGCGGGGTGTAGTCGAGTTTGGCGGGCGGAACGAGAACGGTGGCCATTATCGCGTCCCTCCTGGCGTGGGTGCGGGAATCGGGGGAATCGGCGGGGCCGTGGTATCGGTGGTCGGTGCCCCAACCGGAGCCGGACTGGACTCGGTCCGGCTCGGCAGGTCGCCCGGCTTGAGCGACTTCAAATAGCTGATCAAGTTCAAGAGTTCCTCTTCGGTCACTTGGCTGCGCGTGTAGGCCGGCATGATCGGCTTCCACCCGTCGCGAACTTTCACCTCCGGGTTGCGGATCGAGTTCCGCAGGTAGTCGTCCTTGGCCACGATGGTCTCGCCGCCCCGCATGGCCCTCTTGGAATTGAGGATGCCTTCCAAGTTCGGCGCCCGCGATTCGCTCTCTTTGTTGTGGCAGTTGATGCACTGCAACTTCAGGAAGAGCTTGCGGCCCTCCCACGCGGGGGAGCCGTCGACCGGGTTCTTGCCGTCGCGGACGCGGTAGATCCCTTCGAGCCACTCGGCGTAATTCTCTTGGCTCAACACGTGGACTTTGCCCACCATTTGCGAGTGCCCTTGCCCGCAGTATTGGTCGCAGAACAGGTGGTACGTGCCGACTTTGATCGGCTTGTACCACGCGGTCGTGTAGCGGCCGGGGACGACGTCGAACTTGCTGCGGAAGGCCGGGATGCCGAAGTCGTGGATGACGTCTTCGCTGGTGCCGGTGATCTTCACCGCCACGCCTTCTTGCAGTGTGATCTCGTTGATCTCGCGGTGGCCGGTGGGGTGCTGCACCTTCCACATCCACTGCTTGCCGACGACGGTGTACTCGCGGTCGGCCGTCTCCGCGGGCGGGTTGATCGCATAGTCGTACTGGCGGACGCCCCAGACGAAGAACGACAGGAAGAACATCAGCGGGATGATCGTCCAAGTGAACTCGAGCTTGTTGGAGCCGAGGATGCGCTTGGGGGCGACGCCGTCCCGCTTGGCGAAGGCGAAGCAGCAGTAGATCAGGAGCGAGTAGACGACCCCGGCACCGAGGGCGCTGACGCCCGTGATGTACCAGAAGAGGACGTCGTACTCCAACGAGAACTCCGAGGCCTGCTCGGGCAGGAGCGGCGTATCCATGAACGCAAACATCAGGCGAACCCCTGCGGGTGATCGGTCGGATTCGGTTCCGTCGGCGGCGTCAGCTTCGTTTCCCCGCGGGCCTTCCGCAGGGTGACGTAGGCGATGCCCAAAATCAAAAGCACGAACGGGGCGGCGACGAAGCCGAGCAGCCGCATCCGCGGTTGGTAATGCTCGGACTTCTGGTCGTAGGCCATGCACAACTGGGCGAAGAAATCCTTGTTGTTCGGCGCGATGGTCCCCTTCGAGGCTTCGATGAGCGAGAGCCGCATCGTACTGCGTTCGAAGGTATCCCCCGACAAATACCGGGCGATCCGGCCTTCGGGCGTGATCAGCATGATCGCGGCGGAATGCTGGATATCGCGTTCCTTCGACCCTTGCGGCCGCGGGTTATTCCCCAGCGGCACGAGTTCGCCCCAGTCGTTCTCCACGCACTCCGCCCCCTCGGCGTTCTTCTCGACTTTGCGATCGGCGACGATGAACGGGTAGCCGACGGCGTTCGTCACGCGGCGGATTTTCTGCTGCGACTCGGCGACGTCCGAAAACTGCCCGGCGCTCGCGGTGAGGAACCACCAGCCCGGTTCGTTCGGATCGCGGCCGTCGTACTGTTTCAAGTACTCCTCGCGCTTCTTGCGGGCGAGGGCGTACGGTTCGCGAGCATCGACGCTGAAGGTCACGACGTTGAACGCCCGGCCCGCGACGAATTGCGGATCGTCCGCTTGCAGCTCGCGGAGCACCTTCAACAGCCCGTTCAAGACCTCGTTGCACATCTTCGGGCAGCGGTAGTAGGCGGGCACCAAGATCGTCGGCTTGCCCGCCATGATCGAGCGGAGCGTCACCGGGCGGTTGTCGTGGTCGTGGAACACTTCGTCGAGCGGAACCATCGCGTCGAGGTTCTGCTTCACCTTCAGCGGCCCGCGCGTGTCCGGATTGAACTCGCCCGGCTTCGGGGCCATGCCGTAGGAACCCACGTTCTGCGCGGCGGCCCGCACGCCGGCGAATGCCAGCAGTACCGCCACGGAGATCGTGAGTTGTCGACGCATGGAACGATTCCGATCAATGCTTGTGGGGTTCGTGTTTCGGGGGGGCCGGGGGTTCGGAGGGGCCACCGCGGCCCCCGGTGCTGAGCTTCGCTTGGCCGAGGGTGCCCACGACAACCGGCGGAGTGCCCGGTTTGAAGGCGGGCTTCTTCGTGGTCGTCAGCAGCTTGATCGAGTCTTCGATCGAGATCTGGGCGACGCCCTTCTCCTTGGACACCCACTGGCTTTCTCGCAGCGCTTTGCGGCCGGTCGTCGGATCGACGAAGTTTTCGGCGCGCAAGAACTGCGGGTAGATTTCGGGCGGGTTGTTGCCGCCCTCCGCGGGGGCGAAGCTCCGCAGGTACGGGGGGTCGGGCTGGGCGCTCCCCGGTCGCTTGTCTTCGACTTGCCGCATGTATTCGAGCCGAGGCTGGGGCACGGTGGTGTTCGGATTGCCGTCGACCGCGTGCGGATCGTCGGAGCTGATACGGCCGACGCGCTCGTTGTATGGCACTTGGTTCTGAGCCGCCAAGTTGTCCTGCGGCGGTTTCAGGTACGAGAAGATCCCCGTGACGACGAGGTACGTGATGATCAAAACGATCACCACGGCGATGGGCACCGCGACGATCCCTTTCACCCCGAACTCATCGGGTTCGTGCCCGACTTGGACGCTGTTGTCGTTGATGCCGGGCGGGGCTTCGCCGTGGCCGGCCGAGGCGCCGGTCATCGCGACCCAAAGCTGGTTCAACGCGGACTCTTCGTGAGTCGGTTCGGGATGCTTATCGCTCATAGCGTGCTCCAATCTCCGGATTCTTCACTCCGCATTCCGCATTTCCTAGTGGTGTCCCCACGTCGCCAGGAACTTCCCTTCGCTGTTGTTCACCAAGATCGGCGCCTTCGAGAGTTCCCGGCTGAACGCCAGACCCCAGAGGCCACCGACGCCGACGATCGCGGCGAACGCCATCACCACGTGGAGTTTCCCGTGCTCGTGCGGCACGGCCGGGACCAACCACCAAACCACGTCGGACGCGCAGACGATCAGCAGCAACGCGGTCATGAACTGCATGGCTTTCGGGTTCAGCTTGATCTCCCGGAAGAGCAGCACGATGAACGGCGTGAGCCAGTGGAACAGCATGAGGAAGTAGGCGAGGTAGAGCCAGCCGTTCGGCTCGGTGCCGCCGCCGCGCTTGATGTAGTAGGGGATTTCCTCGGGGAGGTTCCCGGCCCAAATCAGCATGTATTGGCAGAAGCTGGCGTAGCTCCAGACCATCGTGAAGCCGAGCATGAGGCTGCCGATGTCGATGCGGAACTTGTCCTTCACCACGGCGAGGATGTCGGCTTTGCCTTTGGTCAGCGCGTAAAAGAGGAACGTGCTGAACGCGAACGTCGTGAGGAACTGGTTCATGCCGAAGACGATCGGGAACATGCTCGACGCCCACGTCGGTTCGATCGACATGACCCAGTCGGTGGCGAAGAACGTCATCAGCAGCGCCCAGACGATGATGCCGGGGGCGCTGAGGCCGACGAGCTTGCGCTTGCTCGGCTCGTCGTCCTTCGCTTCGAAGCTCTTGGCCCAGCCGAGGATCATGAAACCGATCAACCCGAGGATGCCGAAGTAGACGAGGTAACGCCCGGGGATGCCGAGGGCGGAACCGGTGTGAACGCTGAGGTAGTCGTGGATCTTGTGCTGGTTCTCTTTTACCGCTTCGGGCCGCATCCCTTGGGCCACGGCGACTTCGGCCTGCTCGCGGGTGATCGCCTCGTCACCGTCGGGATCCCGGGTGACTATCTTCGCGACTTTCTCGTCGAAATCCTTGGTGCCGGCCTTCTGGCTCTCGGTCGCGTGCAACCATTCATCGTTCGCCCACCAATAGGGCGAATCTTTGCCGTGGCCGACGTA
>JANOSQ010000706.1:0-17678 GCA_031415915.1 Fimbriiglobus sp.
GTAGATCAGGAGCGTTCGATCCCCGACCCTGACCTGCTTGACGACGGGTCGCGATTGCAGCTCCGGCGGCTGCGCGGCGGTCATCCCTTCGAGTGGAACCGCATGAGTCGTCAACACCATTTCCTTGGTGACCGCGACGACCTCCAACGCGAACGGAGGCGACGTGACCTTCTTTCCGTCGATCATCATCGTCGCCTGCATGCTGTGTCGACCGGGTTCCCCGAGATAGATGTATCCGAATGGCTTGAGGAGCAAATCGTGGGATGAGAACTCGCCCGGCCGCAACTTGGATTGCGCGAACGGACCCTTTGGCAAATGTTGCCAGCCGGTCAATCGTGGAACAGCACGGCCATCGGGCTTGGTGATACTGACCTTCAAGTTGTCCGCGCGCTGCGCGTCTCCGAGCGGGTCGTGCGTTCGTGTTTCCTTCGAGAAGTTGATCAGCGTGACCGTGAAGCGAAAATGCGAGATGGTTTCCGCGACGTACGGACCGCGGACGGAACAGTTGTGAACGCGGAGGCCCCACCCGTCCTTATCGTGCGGCCCGGGCAAAAACACGCCGACGCCCGTCAACGTGACGGTCACGAGCATAGCGATTGTCGAAATCATGGAAGTGCCCATCGCTTGCGTGTTATTGAAGTGGTTAGACTGTTCCCCATTCACAAGTCTTGGTGCGTAGTGCTTCTCGAGCGATGGTGAAGAGCGTCAAACGGCGTCGGGTTCAAGGTCTGGCCGGCTTGGAGGATCGCCGCGAACGGGCGCTCCGCGAGGTTATTTAGGTTCTTCAACTCCAAGCGCCATGTGATCGTCGCGGCGGGGTCGTCCGAGGAGGCTTGGCGAGTGCGGCCCAGCGGAGGAAATGCTTCAACATGCCACGCACTCGGAGAGGGTGATGTGGGAATTGGAATCGAAGTGCCGGACGGGGTCAAGGGAAATCGCCGGGGATTGTCGGTTTCGCGCCGGAGACGAACATTGAGATGTTTCGTCCAGCGACATCGCATTCGTTTTATTCGTCCACGCCGGGGTGTGGCACCGCTGGACGAACGAATCCGAGTCACCCCAGCAAGCCTTCGACCACTTCGGTGTAGACCGTCCGGATCGATCGCCTCACGGCGGACAACTCGCGCAGGAACGGTTCCGTCGCGGCGATTCCCTCCGCGGCTTCGTAGCCGGCGCGGCGGGCCAACTTTTCGAGATCGTTGCCCGGCTCCGGGATTTCGGTGAGCGGGCGATCGGTCACGATCCGCAAACGGGCCTCGACGAAGCGGAGGAAGGAATAGCCCCGCCGCAGCGCCGCGGCTGGCTCGGGAGCCAGCAACCCCGCTTCCGCGAGGGCATCCAAAGCATCCCAGACGTTCGATTGGAGAATCGCCGGGTGTTCTCGGGCGTGGCGCAAGATCAACAATTGAACGAGGAACTCGACATCGACGAGTCCACCGGCGGCGCGCTTGAGGCTGCGCGGGCTGGCGCTCGCCTCCATGCGCGACCGCATGGTTCGGATCTCGCGGACGACCTCCCGGCAGAAGGGTTTGCCGAGAACCGCTTCGCGCGCGGCGCCGGCAACTTCCGCCGCGAATTCGGGGGCGCCGCGCAGCACGCGCGCCCGGGTCAAGGCTTGCCGTTCCCAGAGTTGCCCGCCGGCGCCGGCGAAGTAGCGGCGGAATTCTTCCAGCGGCAGAACCAAGCTCCCCGATTTGCCGGTGGGCCGCAGGCGCATGTCCACTTCGTAGAGCCGGCCGAGCGGCCCGGTTCGCGCCGCCATCTTAATGGCCCGCTGGACGAGTTCGGTGAAGGAGTGGAAGTTCGTGGTGGAAGCGCCCCCCCCTGCGACGGGCGCGGTTTGCCCGTCGGATTCGTAGATGAGCAGCAAGTCGAGATCGCTGTGGTAGCTGATTTCGCGGCCGCCGAGTTTGCCCAACCCGAGCAGCGCATAGCGGCAACCGGGGGAACCGAACCGGGAGGCGACTTCGGCTTCCACGAGGTCGAACACGGCGTTCAAGATCGCGTCGGCCACATCGCTGAGGGCGGCCGTGGTCTCGCGGATGTCCGCTTTCCCCAAGAGATCCCGGACGCCGATGCGCAGGAATTCGTTGTCTTGGAAACTCCGCAGGATCGGATCGGGTTCCCGGGCGCCGCGCAGGAGTTCCCCCAACTCGGCGACGAGTTCCTCCGGGCGCCGCGGCTGATCGAGCATCAGGCTGTCGAGGAGTTGGTCTTCCATGCCGGCGTTCCGAATCAGGATCGACGACAGGTACGGGCTGTTGGCGCACAGGTCGACGTACAACTTCAAGCTGGCCGGGTTGAAGCTGAAGAGTTCGTACAGCACCGCCTTGGCGCCGAGGGACGCGGTGACTTGTTCGAAGCGGTTCAACGCATCGTCGGGATCGGGGGTCGCGGCGATGGCCCGCAGCAACTGCGGGGCGATGCTCGCCAAGAAATGCCGGCAGCGCCGGTGCGAGAGGAACGGCACGGATTCTTGCGCCAGCCGGTTGAGGTTCTGGTAGGCCTCCGGGCCATCCCGGAAGGGATAGCGGGCGAGCGCCGCCCGAATCGCGGCGGCGTCCGGGTTGGGGTCGAGGATCAAATCCGACTCCGGCTCGGCCGCGCCGTCCGGTTCGGCAAAGGTCTGGTGCAGCAAGTGATCGAGGATCGTCCGATTCACCCCGGTCTTGTCGTGGTAGTCCTTCAAGAAGAGTTCGAGCGGTTCGAGGAGGAGATCCCGGGTGTCGAACGAGGTGTCCGGCCGTTCGTCGATGAGCGAGCGGCGCTGGGCGGGGAACTCGGAGACGGGGAGCAGGGGATCTTCCGGTTCGACCGCCCGCGTTTCCGCGCTGTAGCCCATGCGTAGGGCCAGCTTGCGCATCTCGTCGGTGGACGCGGGGAGGCGGTGGGTTTGCCAATCGAACAGGAGTTGCAACCGGTGCTCGGTCTTGCGGAGGAATCGGTAGGCGTCGGCGAGAATGTACGTCTCTTGCGGGTTCAGGCAGCCGGCGATTTCGAGGGCTTCCAACGCCAAAAGCGTGTTCCGCTGGCGCACGGCGGGGAGATCGCCACCGTTGAGCAACTGCAGGAATTGCACGGTGAACTCGATGTCGCGGATGCCGCCGCGGCCGGTCTTCACGTCGCGCTCGTCGATGCCGGCGCGGGTGGCGCGCTGCTCCATTTGCCGCTTGAGCGCCTTGACCTCGTTGATCTCGGAGAAGCTGAAATACTTGCGGTAGACGAACGGTTGAAGGGCCTTGACGACTTGCTTGCCGAGGGGCGAATCCCCGGCGACGTGGCGGAGCTTAATGAGCGCTTGGCGCTCCCACGTGCGGCCCATCACGTCGTAGTAGCTCAGCGTGCTGGAGAGGGATCGCGCCAACGGACCGCGATTGCCCTCGGGGCGGAGTCGCAAGTCGATGCGGTAGGCGAAGCCGCGGTCGGTGTGGGACGCCAACAAGCGGATCACTTCCGAGACGACGCGGGAATAGAACTCCGAGTTGGGAACCGCCGCGCCGCGTTTGCCCGCCGTTTCGCCGTCTTCGTCGTAGATGAACATCAGGTCGATGTCCGACGAATAATTCAACTCGTCGCCGCCGAGTTTGCCGAAGGCAAGGGCCACGACCTTCGACGGTTGCCCGGCCGGGGTCATCGGCTGCCCGTGCTTCTTCGTCAGGGTCTTCAGCGCGGTCTGCACCGCGACTTTCAACGACGCGTCGGCGATGCGGGCCAAGTCGCGGGTGATTTCCTCCAGCGGGCGATCGCGCAGAATGTCGTTCACGCCGACCCGCAGGGTCTGCAATTGGCGGTAGCGCCGGAAGGCCCGCAGGATGGCGTTGTCGTCGTAGGCCGCGTCGATGTCGGCCCGGAGGATCGCGGTCAATTCTTCGGTCGAAGGGTTCCGGCGCGGGGTGGCCCGCACGATCTCCAGCGCTTCCGGATACAGGATCAGCGTGTCGGCAAAGAATTGCGAGACGGCGAGCAATTGCAAGGTCGCTTCCAACGCCCGGCCGCGCTGGTCGAGCAGCGCCGGCAATTGCTCCCGCGCCGCCGGCACCGCGAGGAGCCGTTCCAGATTGTTGAAGGCCATGTCCGGATCGGCGGTGCGCGGCAACTCGCGCCGCACGATGGGCGCGATCGCGGCCCACGCCGCTTCGCCCAAATGCGCGAGGAGCGACGCTTGGTTGCGCTTTGCCCGCTCGGGGTCACGGAAGTACTTTTTGCTGAGCCAAGTCGTCATTCGTCCCGAGTCCTGCCCGTCCTACGACTGGTTCGATTCCCGTCTGTCCAGCCGACCCACCTATTCTGGGCTCGACGTAAGTCCTAGGGGGGCATGGTCTGTCCAGAAAAGTTCGGTCTGTCCAGAAAATATTGAGTCTGTCCAGAGGGGGGTGTGGGGTATCGCGCTGGACAGGCTGCGAGGGTGTACCTCCGGAATTTGGCATCGGGCCGTCTTTCTGGCTGATTGCTAATAACTGAAAGCTGACAACTGTCCCATTCCAAAATTGGTGGAAACAAGACAGCGATCAGCAATCAGTTGTCAGCAAACCCCGACATTTTCGGGTTTCGGCGGGTTGCCAAATTTTCGAGGTACACCCGACTGTGAAGCCCAATTGACGCACACCCCCTCCGCACGCTATGCCGCCCCGTCAGTTTACACCGTGTCCGGGGATTCCGTGATGGTTCGTTCCCTGATCGTGGCCTCGTTCTTCGCCGCCATGACCGCAACTTCGGCACCCGCCCAAAGCGTGAGGCTCGGCGAAGTGTTGCAACCGGGGGAGTACCACCGCTACGAACTCGAACTGACCGTGACCGGCAAGTTGAAAATCGACCGCGATGGCAAGCCCGATTCGCTGGCGTTGAAAGCCGAGGCGAGCCATCGCTTCGTTGAGCGCATCGAAGCGACCGACGCCCGCGGCGGCGCCGGCAAGGTGATCCGGCACTACGAGAAAGCGAAATCGAACTCGGTGGTGGCCGGGGAAAAATCGGCCCGCGAGTTGGCCATCGACCGCCGACTGACCTTCGCCGGTCGCACCGAGTCGGGCACGCTGCATTACAGCCCGCTCGGGCCGCTCTTTCGCGAGGAACTCGAACTCATCGCCGAGCACTTCGACACCCTCGTGCTCGCCGGGTTGCTGCCGAACAAGGAGTTGAAACCGGGGGAAACGTGGGCCGTGGCCAGCGAAGCGGCGCAGCACGCCTGCCAATTCGAAGGGATCACCAAGAACGAACTCGCGGGAACGCTCATCTCGGTGGAAGCGGGGATTGCGAAGTTCACCATCGCCGGCACGGCCGAAGGCGTCGAAGTCGGCGCCGCGACCAAGACCACCGTCAAAGCCAGCGGGACGTTCGACATCAAAGCCGGCCGCATCGCGGAGTTGAATTGGGCCCAATCCGACGAGCGCGCCCAAGGCCCCGCCAGCCCGGCGGCCGAAGTCACGGCGAGCGTCTCGCTCAAGCGAGCGATTTTGAGCGAGGAGCCGAAGGAACTCGCGCCGGCGATCCGCGAGAAAGTCCCGGCCGGGAAGGTGCCCGCCGAATTGACGCTGCTCCGCTACGCGGACGCCGATGGCAAATACGGCTTCACCTACCCGCGCGAGTGGGTCATCGTCGGGCGGACGGACGAGCACTTGGTCATCCGGTTGGTCGAGAAGTCCGAGTTCATCGCCCAAGTGACCCTGAGCAGTTGGAAGAAGATGGAACCGGGCCAACACGCGACCGCCGAGGAGTTCAAACAGAGCTTCGCCAAGTTGCCGGGTTGGGAGCCGGCCGACACGCTCGAAGACGGCGCGATCAAAGCGCCGGCCGGGCACTGGCTTTACAAAGTCGCGGCGAAGGGGAAGCAAGACGGCGCCGAGGTGCTGCAAACCTTTTACTTGCTGGCCGGGCCGAACGGGGATCAAATCGCCGTGTCGGTGTTGGCCAGCCCGGATAAAGGCGGCAAAACGGGCGCCCGCGAAGGGCAGCTCCTCGGCGCCATCGTCTTCCCCGCCGCGAAGAAGTGAGCCGGGCTACTTCGGGATATCCCAGACGCGAACCAGCCCATCGCGGCCCCCGCTGAAGAGCAAGCCGCTGCCGGGGGCGAACCGGACGACGTGGGCCGTCGGCTTGTGGCCCTTGAACTTCAGCAGTTGTTCGCCGCCGTTGGGATCCCACACCCGCACGCTGCCGTCTTGCCCCGCGGAGGCCAAGATCAACTTTCGGTCGCGGGTGCCGAAGTCGAGCGACCAAACGTCGTTCTCGTGCCCTTTCAACTCGCGGAGTTCCGTCCCCGAGTTTTGATCCCAGATTTTGATGGCGCCGTCCCAACCGGCCGAGGCGATGAGGTTGTCGTCCGGCGACAACGCCACCGCGTAGATCGGTCCCTTGTGCCCCGGCAGCGTCAGCCGCGGCATCGGGTCTTCGTTTTGCAGGTTCCAAATCTTGATCGTCTTGTCCGACCCGGCGGAGGCCACCGTCATCCCGTGCTCGTCGAACGCGATCGCGGTGACGGTCCCGCCGTGCGCGTACTGTTTGAGGGGTTTCTGCTCGGCCACGTCCCAGACGATGACCGCGCCGCTGCAATCCCCGGTGGCGATCGAGCGGCCGTGACCGGCGACGGCGACGCTGCGCACGCCGCTGTTGTTCGGCAAGCTGGTGAGCGATTTCCGCTTGTCGAGCTCCCAGATTTTCACGGTGCCGTCGTCGCTGGCCGAGACGAACCGTTTGCCGTCGGGGAAGAAGTCGATGCCCCAAACGGGGCCGCTGTGCTCTTCGAGCACGTAGCGAACTTTGCGACCTTCGATGTCGTAAACGATGACGCGACCGTCCTCCAAACCCATCGCCAACGTTTTGCCGTCCGGCCCGGCGGCCACGGACCAGACCGGCCCGGAATTCCCTTGGAACGGCGGGCTGACCGCCGCGATGCCGTCGTCGACCGGCGTCACCGCCCCGTCCGGTTCCGGGGCGGTTTGCACCACGGTGACCGGATCGGGTTGGAGCGCGAACCCGAAACCGCCGCCGATGAGGATGCCCAAGAGGAACGGGATGGCCATCAGCAGGGCGAACTTCCACTTCCACTTCCGCAGCGCCCGCCGCGAGAGCGAGGAGGGATGGGCGAGGGCACACGGCTCGGCCGAGATCGCCTCGCACGGTGGCGAACTGTGTTTGGAAACGAACGGCGAGAGTTCCGCCGCCAACTCGGCCGCGGTTTGGTAGCGGTCGTCCGGGTTCTTGCTCAGCAGCCGGTCGATCACATCCTCGAACCACTCGGGCACATCCGGGCTGTACTTATTCAGCGCGACGTGCTTTTCGTCCGCGACGCGCCGCAGCACGGCGAGGGGCGTCTTCCCCTCGAATGGGGGCTTGCCGGCCAAGGCTTCGTACAGAACGACGCCGAGGCTGAAGAGGTCGGCCCGGTGATCGGCTTCGTCCCCTTTCGCTTGCTCGGGGGCCATGTAAAGGGGCGTACCCGACACGAATCCGGTCTTCGTGAGGCGCAGGTCTTCGACGGCCCGAGCGAGGCCGAAGTCGGTGAGTTTGAGTCGGTCGTTCGGCGCTTCGAGCAGCATGTTGCCGGGTTTGATGTCCCGGTGGATCAATCCGCTGGCGTGGGCCGCGGAGAGCCCGGCCGCACCCTGCGCCGCCAATCTGATGACATCGTGCAATGGGAGCTTGCCGACCCGCCGCAGACGCTGTTCGAGGGACTCCCCGGACACGAGTTGCATGACGAAGAACGGCAGGCCCGATTTCGGATCTTCGTCGACCGAGTGTACCGCGACGATGTTCTCGTGCGAGACGGCCCCGGCGGCGCGGGCCTCGCGGGTGAAGCGCTGGCGCGCGGTCTCGTTGCTGCCCAGCGACGGGTCGAGCAACTTGAGGGCGACATCGCGTTGGAGGCTCGGGTCGAAGGCGTGCAGGACGACGCCCATGCCGCCGCGGCCGACGACGCGGACGATTTCGAACGATCCAAGCTTGCCGAGCATCCCCGGCCGTTCGCTTTTGTCCAAGAAGTCGAGCTTGAGATCGCCGGTGCGTTCGAGTTTGGGCAGGAGGGTCGAAGACGCGACGACATCGTCGAGCGCCGCCCAGAGTGCGGATTGCTTGGGAATCGGTTCCGCGTTGAGGCCGCGGATCGCTTCGGCGAGGATCGGGAACTCCGCGGTGGCGAGCAAGTCGAGCCGCTTCTGGCAGCCTTCGCAGTCGCCGACGTGCTCGGTCATCCAGTCCGACTTTTCCGCGGGCGTATCGGCGTCGAGCAACTCGGCGAGATCCGTCTCGGGGGGGCAATCGGCCCGCGAACAGGTCGGCGTCTTCACTTGGGTCGTCATGCTCGGCGCCTCACCACTTCTCGGCTTCGGCCATCAGTTTTTGAACTTCGTCCCGCAATCGGGCTAGCACGCGGCTCTTGGCCACGTAGACCGCCCCGGAAGTCATCTTCAACGTCTCGCCGACTTCTTGGGCCGGCCGGCCTTCCACCGCCGTGCCCAGGAACGCTTCCCACGTCGCCGGTTGGAATTCGTGCTTCACGCGATCCATCGCTTTGGCCGAGAGGCGGCGCTGGTATTCGAGTTCCCAATCGGCCTCCGCCTCGTTGGACGGGTCGGCGTACGATTCGAGCCGCTCTTGGGAGGTCGTGTCCCCCGTCGCGCGCGGCCGGCGTTTCTGCGACGACAAGAAATTGTAAATCTTGTTCCGCGTCACCGTGTAAAGCCAACCGCGGAAGGTCCCCCGCTTGGGGTCGTACTCCATGCGTTCCGCGTTGCGGGCGACGCTGCGGAGCACCTCCTGCACCATGTCGGCGGCGTCCGAATCTTGGAGGCCGCGCTTGCGGGCGAATCCGTACACGACGGGCCCGTAGAGTTGGACGAACTCCGTCCAAGCCCCGTCGTCTTCGCTGTCTTTCAATCGCACCAGCAGCGTGGCGCGTGTGAGCGGAGCCTCCGCCATTCATCACCGGGAGCGAGCACGGAGGAATACCCAGAACCACCATTCTAGGAGGTTCCCGGCATCCCCCGCCCGGACTTCTCAAACGATCCGCTCGACGATGTCCGCGTGGGCGAAGCGCACCTTTTTCAACCCCGCGTTCCGGTCTTCCGCGTCGCGGTACCCGGCCGTGGCCACGACGCGCGCCGCATAGCCCTTGGCCGTCAACCCCAGCAATTCGTCGTACTTCTCGGGAACGAACCCTTCCATCGGGCAGGCGTCGACGCCGAGCAGCGCGCAAGCCGTGAGGAAGCTACCGAGGGCGATGAAGACTTGGCGGGACATCCAAATGTCGATGTCGGCGGGCGGGGTGCGCGTCAGACTGCCGACCATCATGCTCTTGTAACCGTCGAGGGCCCCGGCCGGCAGGCCGCGCACTTCCGTGGACCACGCGGTCAAGCGCTCGGCATCGGCCGGGCTCACGTTCGTTTTCACCGCGAACACGACGAGGTGCGAAGCGTCGACAATTTGCGCCTGCCCCCACGAGTGCGGCAGCAGAGCTTGCCGCGTGTTCGGGTTCTCGACGACGAAGAACTTCCACGGTTGGAGGCCGTACGACGACGGGGTGAGCACCAGCGCTTCTTCGAGCGCCGCCCAAGTGGACGGGGCGATCTTCGCGGCGGAGTCGAACTTCTTGACGGCGTAGCGCCACTTCAACTGGGTCAGCAACTGCTCGGGCGAAACGGTGGACATGGAAAACCTCGATGGATCGGGGACGACGCGCCCGCACCGTAACTACCGCCGATGCGCCCAATTCCTTTCAGGCTCGCGACGCGTCCGATCCCGGCGCTTGCCCGTTGCCGTTGACGTACTTCCCGCGGCGGTACACGTCGGCGAGCATCGCTTTGGCCCGGGGGTCGATGTCCATCGCCTCGACGCCGTCGATAGTGGCTTCGATCTCGTAGTCGACTTGCTTCAACGTCACGGCGCCATCTTCGATGATCGCGTAGCGGGCGCGCGGGTCGCCGTCGCGCGGCAGGCCGACGCTGCCGGGGTTCACCAAGATCGATTCGCCGACGGGGAATGAGAATTGGTGGTGGGTGTGCCCCACGAGCACGAAATCGGCTTTCACGCCGTGCAGGCGCGGTTCCCACGCTTTGGGATCGCTGGCGGTGTATTCGTCGAGCGGGTCGCGCGGGGTCGCATGGACCATCAGGAAGCGTTTGCCGCCGAGCGTGAGCATCTGCGTGGTCGGTTGGTCGGCGAGGTAACGGCGTTGGGAATCGCCGAGTGCGGCGAGCGTCGGCTGGCGCGTGACCATCGTGAGGTAGCGGAAGCCGCCCGTGCCGACGAGATCGACGTTCTGGACGACGCCGTGATCGTGGTTGCCGCGGACGCCGAAGTGGGCATTGGCCCGGATCCAATCGACGCACGCGGCGGGATCGGGGCCGTACTCCACGGTATCGCCGAGGCACAGGCAAACGTCGTGCGGTTCCGAGATCGCGTCCAAGGCCGCGCGATTGGCGTGAATATCGGCGACGACGAGAATCCGCATCGGGCCTCCCCGCTCCAATGTTAGAACCGGCTGAGAGCGGGGACTACTGCGATTCGCGGATTTGTCCGAGGCGCGGCGCCGGGATGGTTTCTTTCCGAGCCGGCGGCGTGAGCGACGTTCGACGCGACAACCTCAATCACGCGTCCAGCTTTGACCCATGTCCCCGGTCCAAACACGCGGGGGGTGGGTGGGTTGACGGCGGAATGACTCACGCGAGAGATTTCCGCACCGCACCCCGTTCGACGCGGTAGAAGTATTCGATCACGAATGCCGTGCAAATGGCCCCGAAGGTGTGCCAGAGCCAGTGGGTCCCCATCGGCAGCGGGCTGTAGGGATCGACGAACCGGAAAAAGAGCGCGATGGCGAAACTGCCCAGCCCCGCCCAGACGAACCCGGCGTGGGCGAAGCGCGACCGCACCAGCGTGATGACCACGGGGATCAAGATAATCGCAGCGAGCGAGGCGTAGTTGAGGCTGATGCGCAGCGTCGGGATGGTCGGCGGGACGAGCACGAGCAGTCCGTTGACGAACACGAACGCGGCGAGGATGGCCAAGGCGATCAGCCCGACCTTCCACATTCCGAACGTCCGGCCGATCCGGATCGCCAAGTAGACCGAACTGGCCAACCCGAGGAGTTGAATGGGGATGACATCGAGTAGGAAATAGGCGAGCTGCGTCCGGAAGGCGTGGTAGAGCGTCCCGCCGATGCCGCCGGCGAGCAGAATCGGCAGGCAGCAAATGAGGAATGGGAATTGCCGGTAACGCCCCCGGAGCCGCCAACCCCAAACGACGCAGATGAGGATGAAGAACGACGCCGTCACCGCGTTGAATGGCTCGGCGACGAATGCAGCCTCCGGGGAGTAGGGATCGGCCGGGGTTTCGAGGTAGCGGGGGCCGCCGTCGGCCAGACGTTCGGGGGCGGATTCGGGCGACGGCATGGCAATCCTCGGCGGCTCGGCGACGCACCGTTCATGCTAGTGAGGCCGCCCGAACCGGAGTCGGCTTGACCCGGCCGATTTATTTTTCCACACTCCGCTTGACGCCGTTTCCGGGTGGAACTAAGAAGCGCCTACCCCGGAACGGCACCGGGGATGACGGGGCGATTTCGGCCGGCCGCTCGATGCGTAAACGCGAGACTAATTCCGGGGATCCGCTGCGGTGGGCCGCAGGGAGAACCGGAGATGACCCATGTTCGGAGAGGATGCGACGATGTCGAAACGACAACTGCTCACGATGATCGCCCCGGCGGGAGCCGGGGCCGGCCGCAGCCGGCCGGGCGACGCCCCGGCGTACGACCGCCCCTACCTCGCCTCGGCGGTGGACGGAGACCCCGATCCCATCGACGACGACGAGGACGACGACGATGATCTCGATGACGACGACGATCTCGACGACGACGAAGAGGACGATCTGGAAGACGACCTCCTCGACGACGAAGAGGACGATCTCCTCGACGACGAAGAGGACGACCTGCTCGACGACGACGACGATCTGGACGACGACGAAGAGGAAGACGACGACCTCGGCGAAGAGTGATCGGAACTCGGGACACGAAAAAGCGGCACGGGGATTGTCCCCGTGCCGCTTTCGTTGGATGCGACGGACTCAGTCGGCATCGTTGGGATAGCCGTCGGAGCGGCCCGCGAGCTTCTGGAGCGCCCCCAAGCTGATGCTCGCCTTCAAGCTGCGAACCGACCCGTCGCCGAACACCACGTTGCAAATCCCCGTGTGGAAGGCGTAGAGTTCGCCTTGGTTCCACCCGTTGATGGCGATCGAGCCGGGGACGTGGGCCGCGGTCGTCACTTTGCCCGGCGGCGCCAATCCGGGTGTGGTCGCTTGGGTGCCGGCGCACACAATGTTGTTCGACTCGGACGCCCAAGCCCCGCGGATGCCCGAGAGCGTGCTGGAATAGAGCTTGCCCACGGCCCAGCCATCGTTCCGCGCCCCCGATTCCCCAATCATGATCGTGTTGCTTAAGCCGTCGGTGATCGCGAGGATATCCGTGCGCCGGTTGTGCGTCAGCACCGAGCGCATGTTGTCGTCGCCGGGGTACGCGTTGAATCCCATCGCGACCCACAAGGCGGCTGTTTGCGTGTTGTTCCCGCGGGTGATCGGCCAATAATCCCCGAGGGCGGGGCGGGTCGTCCAACCGGCGGGCACCGTCGCCAGCAAATGGTCGGTCGGCACGGATGGGCATTCGTAGGTCGCGATTTTCGTGCTCGACGCGGGCTGATTCGCGACGTTGTTCCAGTCGAGCCGGAAATTGTACCCGCCCGCCCCTTGCGCCAAGACGTTGGCTTGTTCGATGTATGGCAGCAAGAGCGAGAGGAAGCCGTGACGGGCGAAGTCGTTCCCGGAGGTCGGGGCCAGTGCGGGGTTCTTCTGGAATTGTTTGAGCCCCGGCCAATCCGCGGCACCCGGGTTACTCACGATGGCGGGAGGGAGGGAGTTGTTGGTACCCTCGTAATTGTGGACGGCCAAGCCGAGTTGCTTCAAATTGTTGGCGCATTTGATCCGAGCGGCCGCTTCGCGGACTTTCTGAACCGCCGGCAGAAGCAGGCCGATCAAAATCGCGATGATGGCGATCACCACCAGCAATTCAATGAGGGTAAACCCGCGCGGGGCAGTACGGCGAATCATGGTGGGATCTCCGCGAAAGGAATGATGAAGGAACGAGGAGAGTGCAATTGTTTTATATGCACGCCGGAGGCCGAGGCCGACATTCCGGCGGCTTCTACCCGAAAGCTTCACATCGCCACGCCGTAGAATGCCGGGATGTTCGGCTTCTTTCAAAATCGCCGCCGGCAGAAACTCCTCGCCGAGCCGTTCCCCGAGTGGTGGGACGCGCTCCTGCGCCGCAACGTCGCCCACTACGCGATGCTCTCGGCCGCCGAACAAGCGAAGCTCCGGGATACGCTGCGCGTGCTGGTGGCCGAGAAGACGTGGGATGGCCGCGGCGGCCTGCACATGACCGACGAGATCAAGATCACCGTCGCCGCCGGGATCGCGTTGATCCTGCTCGGGATCGAGCACGACTATTTCTCGCGCGTCGATTCGATCCTCGTTTACCCCGGCGCGTTCCAGACGCCGAACGAGGAGGACGACTGGGAAGACGACTTCATCTCCGAGCAAGTCATCGAAGGGCAAGCCGTCTACCGCGGTCCGGTGATCCTCGGCTGGAAGCAAGTCCTCGACGAGAGCCGCGACCCGAGCTACGGGGCGAACGTCGTGATCCACGAGTTCGCCCATCAACTCGACTTCCTCGACGGCGCGATCGACGGCACCCCGCCGCTGCCCACGAAAGCCGACGAGGCGCGTTGGGAGCGCGTGATGACGGCGGCCTACAAGGAACACGTCGCGCAGTTGGATCAGCGGCGCAGCACCTACTTCACGGAGCACGCCGGCGAGAGCGAATCGGAGTTCTTCGCCGATGCGAGCGAAGCGTTCTTCTGCGACCCCCACGGCTTGGCCGAGGAGGTTCCCGAGGTGTACGAATTGCTGCTGGCGTACTACCGGATCGACCCGCGAACCTGGGCGTGGCCGCAGTCCGCGGCGAGCTCATAGTGGTGGGTCTCAGGTGGTCATCCTGAACCGGGCGACACGATGATTCTCGCCGGGGGTTCTCCTCGCTTTTACTTTCCGACGTTCCCCCACCAACCCTGCATTGGAAAGCACCGTTCTGGCCAGAAAGCGACTGACTTTTCGGAATGACTAGACCCCCCTAGGACTTGCGACGAGTGCCGAAAAGGGCGGCCGCAAAAAAGACTGGGTGTCCGCTGGAAGGACCCCGCGACGGCCGATTGGCCGGGCCAGAATCCGTTGGCACACCCTTGCGGGATGGACCATGTGGATTTTCACCAAGCACGGGTTCTTCAGCGCCGTCTGCGCCCGCCAAGGGGACGGCGCGCACCACCGGCCCGTCGACCCAGACCGCCTGATGGTGCGCGGCCGGTTGAAATCGCATTTGGAGGCGCTGCGGCAACGCTTCCCCGAACTGCTCGCCGATTGCGCCATCGTGGAAACCGGCGGCACCGACTACGCCGTCCGGCTCTTCGTGGCGAAGACGACTTGGGCGCAAGTGCTGGCCGCCCTCGCCGAGGAAACCGACTACGACAACTTCAAATCGGAGGTGGCCGAGTACCTCGGGAGCCCGGGGGCCAAGTACGAAGCCGCCCTGCACGAGGTCTGGGATGTCATGCGCCGATTGCAGAAGTGAAGAAGACCAGAGTCGCGTTTCAATTGTCCGTCCGCCGGGAGCGAGTTACACTGTGGGTGTAGGGGCAAGTGGCGAGAATACGCACGCCATTTGGCCGACACGACCGAGGGGGCTGTCATGGCCGCCGCGACCGAACCGCTGACCGCTTCCAAACTGTTCGGAATCAAAGAATCGTCCGGAGCCGACATCCACCGGAAGATCATGCTCGGTTTCCCTCGCAGTCCCGTATTCCCGCCGCGATCAGGGGAGTTCCACCGCGATGGCGTCGGAGAATTCCTCGCCCGGGAGAACTTTCAGACCGGGAAAGGCGGTCTTCAGGATCGGGCCGAACTGCTTCATTCCTTCGGACGACGAGCCGAACGTCAATCGGCAACCGGGGCTCGCGATCCTGCGGATGAGCGCAATGGCATTCGCGGACAGAGGAGAATCCCGCATGCAAATATCGCTGGCCGTGCGATCTTGGATTCGAACGGCGGGATCGGTGTCTTCGGTGAAGGCTCGGAAACCGATGTTCGCATCGGAGCCGAATGTCGTGAATTGCAATTGAGAGGTGTAGTCATCGAAACCGGGCGTTTCTTGAGAACCGAACAGATTGATTTTTCTCCCCGTTCCTTTCGGGTTGACGGGCCTCCCGCCGTTGTCTGTCCGCGCCCCTTTCGGGCCGGGTTCGCTATCGTCGGCCGAAATGAATTTCGAACCCGGGCGGGTCTTCTTCGGCGGTGCAAAACCGGGCACCGGGGCGGGAATGGGTGCCCGGACCTCGATCGTCAATACCGTCGCGGATCGGGCGGTCGATGCATCGACGAAGGCGTCGCCGGGGTGGAACGCGTCGATGTGGATCGTGAAAAGATCATCGGTCACACGAACCGTCCCCCCATCGGAAAGCGGGATGCGAGAAAACGGCCCGCGCCGTACCGGGTTCAACCGGGTCGCGGGGACGAGGCTGTCCTCTTTGGGATCGAAAATGAAGCAGGTTTTCTGCGATCCGCCCTGCCCGTTGGTACACCGAACCCGGCCTCCTGCCCCGTTGAGGATTTCCAGAATACCGGTGCTCTTCGGAGTCAGCCGGATCTTCAGGAGCTTCCCGTCCGGCGGAACGGGGAAATCCAAGTCGATTTTGAATCCCAATCGGAGAATCGGAGGACCGACTCGGGGGAGGGGGTTGATCGGCCGGATTTGCAGGGGGCCCGCGGGAACACTTTCCCGCGCCGATTGCTCGCGATCCAGCGCCGCCATCGTCTTCTTACCGACAATGTTGTCGATCTTGCCTTGGGTATTGAGGATCTGCCGTTTCTGTTTGAACGCGCTGACCGCCGTGGCCGTTGCGGGACCGTATTTCCCGTCCGGATCGAGGGCCGCGCCATCCAGTTGGATTAGCGCCTGTTGGATTTTGCGGACGTGCTCGCCCGCCGCGCCTTGGAGGATGTGGGCGGGGTCGGACACCGCGGCCGCTTCGAGTTTGGTATCGCCGCGGAACAATTGCGATTGAAGTGCCATGGCCATGATCCTCTCGGTTGAAATGGATCGATCTCCCCGTTTCGATGACTACCGCATTCGCGATGGTCACTGTTCCAGTCTTATTCGGAATCGTTCGGCATCTCGGACAATTTCAACCGACCGGTCGCCAAAAAACGCCAAAAAGACGAACAAAGTGGATTCGCCAGGTGAGACGCCGATGATGATGGCGAGAACGTGTACCAAGCCTCCCCAATTCAAACGGCTTGCTCCCTTTCCACTTCACCCGCCCGCTGACGCGGGTCGGCTCGCCCTGCCCCGCCCCGCCCCTCCGTGCTTTTTTCGCGGGACGCTATTTTCGGGCTCGCCGTAAGTGCTGCGCAGCGTTGGTCATTCCGAAGAGTTGGTCGCTTTCTGAGCAGAAGCGCGCTTTCCGATGCGGGGTGGGTGGGGACCGTCGGAACGAGTAATCCGGATTCCATCCCATCCCCCGCGCCCTAAGACATCCCCGCCATCCTCTCCTCTCCGAGGTCGACGCCGTGGGTTTGGTCGTGCAAAAGTTCGGCGGATCCAGCGTCAAAGATGCCCTGCGCGTCAAGGAGGCCGCGCGCAAGGCCGTCCGCGCCAAGGCGGAGGGCAAAGCCGTTATCGTGGTCGTCAGCGCGCAGGGGAGCACCACCGACGACCTCATCGCCAAGGCCGCGGAGATCACCTCGACCCCCAGCGCCCGCGAGATGGACATGCTCCTCGCCACCGGCGAGCAGATCAGCATCGCCCTCACCGCCCTGGCCATCCAAGACCTCGGCGCGGATGCCATCAGCTTCACCGGGCAGCAGATCGGCATCGTCACCGACAGCACCCACCGCAAGGCGCGGATCAAGTCGATCGACACCCGGCGCATCAGCGATGCGCTCGACGCGGGGCAGATCGTCGTCGTCGCCGGGTTCCAAGGGATCGACGAACAGGGCGACATTTCGACTCTCGGCCGCGGTGGCTCGGACACCACCGCCGTGGCACTGGCCGCGGCGATGAAGCAGGCCGGGTACGACGTGGAATGCGAAATTTACACCGACGTGGACGGCGTCTACACGACCGACCCGCGCGTGGTGCCCGACGCCCGCAAGATGGACGCGATCAGCTACGACGAAATGCTCGAGATGGCGAGCATGGGCGCCGGGGTGATGCACTCTCGCAGCATCGAATTCGCCAAGAAGTTCGACGTGCCACTGATGGTCCGCAACGCCCAGTCGGACGCCATCGGCACGTGGATTCTGCCCGAAGCGCCGTGGATGGCGGAGATCCCCGTGTGCGGCGTCGCGCTCGCCACCGACGAAGCCCGCATCGTTCTCGAAGGAGTACCGGACGAACCCGGGGTGAGCCGCAAAATCTTCGCGGCGCTCGCCGCGGCCAACATCGCCGTGGACATGATCGGCCAGAGCATCGGCCACGCGGGCAAGGCGACCATCGGCTTCACCGTGCTGACGACCGAACTCGAGCGCACCAAGAAAACCTTGGCCCCGCTGGTGACGGAACTCGGCGCCGAACTGCGCGAGACGGTGCAAGTGAG
>JANOSQ010000707.1:0-3481 GCA_031415915.1 Fimbriiglobus sp.
GTACGGGAAGTCCGGCATCGAAGTGTCCGAACTCTTCCCCAAAGTCGGCGAGTGCATCGACGATATCTGCGTCCTCCGCGGCATGCACACGAACGTGCCCAACCACGAGCCGTCGCTGCTGATGATGAACTCCGGCAACACCCAGCCGATCCGCCCGAGTTACGGATCGTGGCTCGGCTACGGCCTCGGAAACGTGAACCAAAACCTCCCCGGGTTCGTCGTGCTCTGCCCCGGCAAACCCGTCGTCGGCCCGCAACTCTGGAGCAACAGCTTCCTCCCTGGCATCTACCAGGGCTGCCACATCGCCAACCTCGACCCGAAGCGGATCATCGACCACATCGAGAACAAGAACCTCGGCAAAGACTCCCAGCGCGGGCAACTCGACCTTCTCAACGAATTGAACCGCATCCACCGCGACAGCCGGGACGGCGACGATCAACTCGAAGCCCGCATCCAATCGCTGGAGATGGCCTACCGGATGCAGACCGAAGCGCAGGAAGCCTTCGACGTGACCAAGGAGAAGCAAACGACCCGCGACGCTTACGGCAAAGGCTACTTCGCCGACGCTTGCCTGACGGCCCGGCGGCTCGTCGAGCGCGGCGTCCGCACGGTGCAGGTCTACTACGGCGGCGGCCAACCGTGGGACGACCACGGCGATTTGGAGAAAGGCCACCGCACCAAGTCGAAGGACACCGACCAAGCCGTCGCAGCGCTGCTGAAGGATCTGAAAGAGAAGGGCCTGCTCGAAGACACCCTCGTGCTCTGGGGCGGCGAGTTCGGCCGGACGCCAACGAGCGAAGGGGCGAACGGGCGCGATCACAACAACGCCGGGTTCAGCGTCTGGATGGCCGGCGGCGGCGTGAAAGGCGGCATGACCTACGGCGCCACCGACGAGTTCGGATTCGCCGCCGTGGAGAACAAGATGCACGTCCACGATTTGCACGCGACGATTTTGCACCTCATGGGATTGGATCACGAGAAGCTCACCTACCGCTACAGCGGCCGCGACTTCCGCCTCACGGACGTCCACGGTCGGGTGGTGAAGGAGATTCTGGCGTGATCGATCTCCACCTCTCCGAAGCGGGGAGGGGAACAAGAACCATCAACTACCCCCACCCACCGCACCCGAGTCCCCGCCATGCGATTGCTGCTCTCCCTCGCATATTCCATATTCCTGCTCGCCCCGGCTCTCGCCCAAGACCTCGTCGCCAAGACGGACGCCCTTTCCCCGGCCGATGCGCAGAAGAAATTCAAGCTGCCCAAGGGCTTCGAGATGCAGCTCGTCGCGGCGGAGCCGGACATCCAGAAACCGATGCAGATGGCGTTCGATGCCAAGGGCCGGCTTTGGGTCACGACCTCGCACCACTACCCGTGGGCCGCGGCCGCGGGCAATGGCACCGACAAGCTCTTCGTGCTGTCCGACTTCGACGCTAAGGGCAAAGCGAAGTCCGTGAAGATCTTCGACGACAAGTTGAACATCCCCATCGGCGTGCTGCCGTTGCCCGACGGCAAATCGGTGATCGTCTCCGAGTGCGGGAGCATCCTCAAACTCACCGATACGGACGACGACGGCAAGGCCGACAAACGCGAAACGCTGTTCACCGGCTTCGGGTTCAAAGACACCCACGGCATGACCAACTCGTTCACGCCGATGCCCGACGGCTGGATCTACGCCACCCACGGCTTCGCCAACGAGAGCAAGGTGAAAGGCAAGGACGGCCACGAGATTACGATGAACAGCGGGCACACCTTCCGCTTCAAGTCCGACGGCAGCCGGATCGAAGTTTTCACGCGCGGGCAGGTCAACCCATTCGGCATCTGCGTCGACCCGTGGGGGAACCTGTACACCGCCTGCTGCCACAGCAAACCGATCACGCAGCTCATCCGGGGTGCTTACTACGACAGCTTCGGCAAACCGCACGACGGCCTCGGCTACGGGCCGCACGTCGTCAACCATCAGCACGGCAGCACAGGCTTGTGCGGGCTGGCGTGGGGCGCCGGGCCGATGTTCCCCAAAGAGTGGGACGGCGTGATGTTCCTCGGCAACGTCGTCACCAACCGCATCAATTGCGACCGCATCGAATGGAAGGGCAGCTCGCCCGTCGGCAAGGAGATGCCCGACTTCCTGAGCACCGACGACGGCTGGTTCCGCCCCGTCGATTTGAAGTTGGGCGCCGACGGCGCGCTCTACATCGCCGACTTTTACAACAAGATCGTCGGGCACTACGAAGTCGATTTGAAGCACCCCGGCCGGGATAAGGACCGCGGTCGCATCTGGCGCATCGTGTGGACCGGGGACAAGCGCACGGAGAAGCTGTTCGAGCCGGAGCAGATCGACGAGGTCAAGGCGATGCGGGCGATCGCCGGGGAAGCGAAGTTGACCGACGATCAGCGCAAAGCGGTGGTCGCCGCGCTCGGGGGCAAACCCCGCGTGGCGCGGGCGGCGGTCGATGCGATGACGGCGCATCCGCACGCGGACTTCGTGAAGGTGCTGTTGGAGTTCATCCCGAAACTTCCGGGCGACGACAACCATATGCGTCACGCGGCGCGTGTGGCATTGAAGGGGAGCCTACAAGCTGGGGCGGCCTGGGCCGAAATCCCTCAGGAGCCGGTCGCCGAGCAGGCTTCGGTCTTGATCGATGTGTGCGCGGCTATCCCGAGTCGGGAACCGGCGCGGTGGCTGTTGACCTATTTCCAAGAGCCGAAGACATCGCACGCCGACCGTCTCCGAATCGCGTCGTTCTTCGGCAAACAGTCCGACGCCGCCTCCTGGACGACCTTGGTGCAGTTCGAGGATCGCTACGTCAAAGATCCCGATCAACGCCGCTCGCTTCGCTTGGAGTGTTTGAGTGTCCTCGTCAACGCGCCGCGCAATTCGAAAGCACCACTTGCGAACAGCACCCTGCAATTGACCATCGAACAATTGACGGCCGACGCGGTTCGCCACGGTGAGAACCCGGCGAAGATTGCGGCCGCGAAAATCTTTCACACTTGGATGGCGCTCGCCAAGCCCGAGACGCTCGAGAATCCCCAGCGACTCGGGCTCGCCATCAAGTGGAGCCTCGAAAACGAGAAGCCCACGCCCGAAGTCCGAGCCGAGATTCTCCGGCTGAGTTACCACGTCAATCCAGCGGCGGCCAAGGCGCAGATGCGAAAGTTGGCGGGAGATGCGACTTTGCCAAACAGCTTGAAACCGATGCTGTTCGAAACCATCCTCACCCGGCCCAGCACCGAAGATTGCAGTTTCTCCAAAGACGCGCTGAAGTCCGCGCCCTACGCCCTCGCGCTCCAAATCGCCACCGGTCTCGCCGGCGACAAATTCGGCGCGGATCTCCTCCTGCTCTCCATCAAAGCCGGCGAAGCCCCGGCCCGATTGCTCCAGGAGAAGGCCGTCGTCGACCGCCTGAAGGCGACCAAGGTCAAAGACATCGACGCCCGCATCGCCGACCTTACGAAGGGCATCCCCGCACCGGAGAAGCGC
>JANOSQ010000708.1:0-5242 GCA_031415915.1 Fimbriiglobus sp.
CCTCCGCGCCGTCAGCAACCGGATGCTCGCGCAAGGCGACGGCGGGTCGTCGGTGATCGTCAGCTCGCCGCACGGCCAGATCGCGTTCCCGCGGTGCATGGCGTACAACATGGCCAAGGCCGCGCTCGACATGATGGCGAAGACGGCCGCGACGGAACTGCTGCCGCACAGGATCCGCGTCAATTGCGTCTACCCCGGTTGGACCGACACCCCCGGCGAGCGGAAGTTCATCACCGACGAGGCCATCGCCAAGGCCGCGCCGGGCCTTCCGTGGGGCCGGTTGGCGACCTCCGAAGAAATCGCCGGTGCCATCCGCTTCCTGCTGGAACCGGGTGCCGACTACATCACGGGGACGATCCTCCACATCGACGGCGGCCTGTTCCTCCCCTGGTGGAGCAAACGCGGCAGCGGGGATTTATGAGTACCAACGTCCACGTCCCCAATCACCCGCTGGTTCAGCACCACCTCGCCGCGCTGCGCGATGCCACGACCCCGCCGCAATTGTTTCGCCACTTGGTGAACGAGATTTCGCAGCTCCTCTTCTACGAGGCGACGCGGGACTTGCAGCTGAAGACGACGACGATCACAACTCCGGTCGCGGATGCGGAGTGCGCGACTCTGTCGCAGTCCATCGGTCTCGTCCCCGTCTTGCGGGCCGGCTTGGGTATGGCCAACGCGATGCTCGAAGCCCTGCCCACCGCCAGCGTCTGGCATCTCGGGTTGTACCGCGACCACCAAACGCTCAAGCCCGTGACGTATTACAACAAGCTCCCCGCCGATCACGGGTTGGACGTGGCCTTCGTGCTCGATCCGATGCTCGCCACCGGCGGCAGCGCCATCGAAGCGATCAACATCCTCAAACGCGCCGGCGTCCCGAGCATCCGGTTCATCGGCCTCATCGCCGCCCCGGAAGGGGTGAAGGCGCTGCGGGAAGCGCACCCGGACGTGCTCGCCTTTTTGGGGGCCATCGACACGCAGTTGAACGAGTTGGGCTACATCGTCCCCGGCCTCGGCGACGCCGGCGACCGGCAATTCGGGACGGTTTGAAGTGCGAGTTACAGTTCGTCTTCGGGGCCATCCGTTATTCTCCCGCCTCGAGGGGGAGGTTGTTCCGCACGGCCATATCTTTCAGGAACGCCCGCGCATCCGTTCCGCCGCCGAGGTCGCTTTCTTCGTAAGCCAAACGCAGGCTTTCCAAATAGCCCCCTTCGGATTCGCCGATACCCACGGTCACCTCGGCGCCTTCCGGTAGCAAGCCCGGCTCGTTCAATTCGACCCGTCCGTTCACGACGACACCGTGATGCTCATGGCTCTCGATCCTCCAAACGAGCGGAGAAGCAAACCGATTCCGGTTCGAGGAGTATACCTCACACCTTCGTGCGGAAGTAGTCGAGCGTCCGCTTCATTCCCTCTTCGCGGCCGATCTTCGGCTCCCACCCGAGTAGCTTCTGCGCCAGCGCGATGTTCGGCTTGCGCTGCTTCGGATCGTCCGGCGGCAGCGGCCGATACACGATCTCGCTCTTGCTCCCGGTGAGCTTCAAAATCTCGTCAGCGAACTGCTTGATTGTGATTTCGGAATCAGTCTCAACCGTCAGGATTATTCCCCATTTGCCTTTCGAAGGACTGACGAACGAGTCCCATGACATATGGTAATTCGTCGATAGTGGAGAGGCCGATCTGCACGTCTCCGTTCCCTTGATGGCCGAGATCTGTCACGTCCTTACAAAGACGTTTTGGATCTTGGATTTCTCCGAATGGCAAATTGAGGGTCAACAGCAGTCGCTTGGCCTGCGGTTCGACGTCGACGAAATTGCTTTCCGCTTTGAAAGCCACATATTGTTTGAAGAACTCGACGATCACGCACGGATCCAATGCGAGAACTTCCTTTCGGAACGACTCGAACAATTCCGCGTGGGCACCGTTGAGTAGGCGAGGGTGAGCTTCGATTGTGTATGTCTTTGTGCCGGTGAGTTTGGTGGTCGCTTTCGGATTCGCACCCAAGTGCTGGGGCGGCGCGGGCCAAACTCGCATTGCGATACCGACCAATCGAGTAGCTCGTTCGCGGATGGCTTCTTCATTCCACGTCCCGACTTGCCCGAGCCCGGAATTCAACTCGAGTGGGCTCTTGTTGAAACCACCGACCATCGACTGCTTGTCACGAAACGGTCGATCGCTGTATTCGGAGTTGTATTTGGTCAGTGTGAGATTACCCAAAGTATGGAGCCACTCGCGTTGCACCCGTTGCCATTCCGGTCCCAGCTCGGCTTTCCAGCTCGCCGACAAGTCGGCGTTCTGCGGCAATATGTGCTCGACCGTGTACTCTTCGAGTGAGACCAGCTCTTTTCGCCCGAAGTTCTCCAGGCGTCGGAGCCAATACGATTTGCGGGGAATGTTGTAGAGGTCGCGTAGCGGCAGATCTCGCCGAAATTCGTCATCGGCGGGGAAACGGCGGTAAGACGGCAAGCTCCGGAAGTGTTCGCGCACGCTTTCGAGGTAGTCGGTTTTGTCAATGGCCTTCGTGAAATTGGCGAAGGTCTTATTCATCGAGTTCGGCGTGATCGAGCAAACCGATCTGCGGAAAACATACGATTCCACCAGCCTGACGACTTCGATCGTTGCGAATTTCGCCAACCGCCCTTGGGCATAGTCATCGTAGAGTTCGAGCAGAAATGGAAAGGCGACATCGACCTTCAACTCGCGGAGATCGTTGAATGCCGACTTGAGTCCGTGATCAGTTTCTTTGCTGAGAGCCATGGCGCAATAGTATTTCGCAAAAACACGGATATCCTTCACAACTCCTTCGACACCCGATGGGGTGTCAATCTTTGGTTGGGAATAGAGCTTGAACTTCTCGTAAATCTCGTCGAGCTTTGGGATTTCTCCACCGCACTTGAAAGTCAGGTAGTGCCGCATGAATCCGTCGAAATTCACACCGTAAGCCTCTTGGCCGAACTCCAATTCCATTGGTCGCCAGTATTTTTCGTACAATTTCGTTTGCGTTGTCGGTTCCAGCCCCATCAAAATGAAGTTGCGAATCAAATCTGCTTGGCTGAGCTTACGCCCTGTGGAATTCATGCTTTCAAAGATGAGTTGCGGGTTGTCGAGATCGCGGTTGAGGGCGATGTCGACAACGACGAGCTTGGCCAGCCCTCGGCACAGCGCCGTAAAATCGCTTTGACATGCGGCAATGCGCTCCTTGAAATATCCGTAGTTCTGCAGGATGCGCAACGAAGCATCTTTCGGTTCATCCGCTTTATCGACGATGGAATTCAGCGTCGCCTTGTCAGTTTGAGAGAGGATGAGCTTGTAGTGCCTCTCTCCGGTTTCAAAAGGGTTGAGGAGATAGTAGTTTCGCAACTTGGACGGTGAAAATCCTTCGACGGGCTCGCGTGAATGATCATCTTTGTCATCGAGTGCACTCGCCAGCGCCGCAAGTAGCAATGTCAGCGTTGTGAGCCGTTGCTGACCGTCGATCACGAGTAGTGGAGATTGAAGCGAAACGTTCCCTTGGCCAGCTTCGATGTAAACGATCGAGCCGACGAAATGCACCGAGATGGCATCGTCACTACCCGTACGTACGACATCATCCCAGAGCTGACCGCTTTCCTTGGCCGTCCAAGAGTACGTCCGCTGGTAAATCGGAATTACAAACTGCGACGACTTCTTCAGAAATTCGAGCAGTTTGGCCTCGGTTGCTTTCACTTTCGGAAACTCGTTGGTACGGATCGTCCATCGCTTGGCACAAAGTATATCACACTCACACCTTCGTGCGGAAGTAGTCGAGCGTCCGCTTCAACCCTTCCTCGCGGCCGATCTTGGGCTCCCACCCGAGTAGCTTCTGCGCCAGCGCGATGTTCGGCTTGCGCTGCTTCGGATCGTCCGGCGGCAGGGGCCGATTCACGATCTCGCTCTTGCTCCCGGTGAGTTTCAAAATCTCGTCGGCGAACTGCTTGATGGTGATTTCGCTCGGGTTGCCGATGTTCACCGGCAGGTGGTAATCGCTGAACAGCAATCGGAAGATGCCGTCCACGAGATCGGTCACGTAACAGAAGCTCCGCGTCTGTTGGCCTTCGCCGTACACGGTCAGCGGGTCGCCGCGCATCGCTTGACCCACGAAGTTTGGCAGCACCCGCCCGTCGTCGAGTCGCATCCGCGGGCCGTAGGTGTTGAAGATGCGCACGATGTGCGTCCGCACGCCGTGTTCGCGGTGGTAGGCCATCGTCATCGCCTCGGCGAAGCGCTTGGCTTCGTCGTACATGCTCCGCTCGCCCACGGGGTTCACGTTCCCCCAGTAGTCTTCCGTCTGCGGGTGGACGACCGGATCGCCGTAGACCTCGCTGGTACTGGCCAGCAGGAAGCGGGCGCCGTGCGCCTTCGCGATGCCGAGCGCGACGTGGGTGCCGAGGGAGCCGATTTTGAGCGTTTGAATGGGACTCTTCACATAGTCCACGGGGCTGGCCGGGCTGGCGAAGTGGAGCACGTTGTCGACAAGCCCATCGACGAAGAGCGGCTCGGACGCATCGTGGACGATGATGCGAAACTTCGGGTTGTCCCGCAAGTGCCCGATGTTGATCGGCCGGCCGGTGATGAAGTTGTCGACGCAGACGACGTCGTGCCCCTCGGCGATGAACCGATCGCACAGGTGCGACCCGACGAACCCCGCCCCGCCCGTGATGAGTGTGCGCACGCCGATACCGCCTTGTTGAAAGGAACGAATCCGATGCGGTGCGTTTTAGGGAAAGCAGTGGGCGTGGGCGCTGGGAACGGGTTCATTCGGTGAAGCCGCAGTGGGTGAAAGGGTGGCGGCTGATATGAGGTGGCCATATAGCATGTGATGTCTATCGTCTGTGATGGATGCCATTTTGAGGTGCGTTCAGTCATGCGTATCATCCTTCACCTTGCCACGTTCACTGCGATGCTGGTTGCCACGGGTTGTGGGCCGTCTGCAAGCAAAGAGGGGGAGAAGTGGTCCCATAAGGAAATGATCGAGCACCTTCAGGGGAAAGGGCACAAGTTCGAAGCGAAAGAAACTCAGTTCGGCACTTTCTTTGGGCCGGCAATGGATTTCGAGTTCGAGGGTGACACCGTTTACGTGCAACTGAGAAGAACCGCACAAGAAGCCAAGGACGAAGCTTCTCCTAAAGGCGACAAAGCTTTCTCTTGGGGCCGGTTCTCTTGGCCCACTGACGAGGAGCGGGCGCACTGGCTGGGCATCCGTGATTCCGTGGTTGTCGCCATCCCC
>JANOSQ010000709.1:0-1933 GCA_031415915.1 Fimbriiglobus sp.
TCGCGGTCGACGAGCGGCTGCCGCCGCCGGGGACGGTGGGCTGAAGCCCGCGGCCGTGCCACTGAGCCTGTGCGCCTCGACGGAGAGTCACGGCATTAACCCGTGGGCTTCGCTGACGCACCTGGTGACAGAACTCCCAACCCGATCGGCGGTGGCTATCACACCGATGTGCTCCACGACGGCTAGGCCACCCTAGTTGACCGGGTAAGTGGGGGCGACGGCCCGGCTACCTCCGCGGGGCAGGCAGCACTTCCCGGTGCTGTAACTTCGGCGGATCCGGCGGCACTAGGGGGCCGAATCCGAGCCAGAAGGCGAGCCATGCGTCCTGCTCGTCGCGCGGCAGCTTGGCGCGTTCTTTTGGGTCTCGCACCGGGGCGAAATCGCGGAGCAAGTCGAAGGAACTGCCCACGGATTTGATCGAGTCTTTGGGCACATCTTTCATGGCGGCGCGCAGCCACGCGAGGGCTTTCCGGCGGTAGCCCGCTCGCTCCGTCGGCGTGAGGCTGGCCGCGTCGGCCCCGTGGCCGGTGCCGGCTTGGACGGCCCAACCCGCGAATTGGGACGCCACCCACCAGTGATTCAAGAACTTGGGATCGGCTTTCAGCCCCGCGTCGGCGAAATCGGCGGCGCGGGCGTACTTCTCGTCGAACCGCGCACAGTACTCCGCGATCTGCACGAGATCGCTGGTATTGGCGGGCTTGATTTTCCCACTGAGCACCGCGTCGATCTTTCCTTCCCATTGGGCGGTCGATTCGAGATCCTGCAGTCGGATGCCGATCAACGGTTTGCCGGGGTAGTCCGCCGATGCGAGCCGGTCGGCTTGGCGGAACGCGACGAGGGCGGCGCGGTGATTGCCTTTTGCCAATTGGAAGTCGCCCAGAAGGTCGTATCCCGTGGGAAGATCGGGAGTCTTCGCCGCAATCTCTTCCAGGAGTTGCCGATATTTCTCTTCGAGCGCATCCAGCGGCGGCCCGTCGGGGGTCACGAAATTCGGGAGCTCCAATCGGGCGGACTGGATCATGTTGTACGCGCTGTCCGCATCGGCACGGATCGATCGGATGAACTCGGCGGTCGCCTCGGCCCAGTCGTGTTTGTGGAGCGCTAGCATCCCGAGGAAAAGGTGCGGGTATGGCGAAGTCGGATCCACCTCGGATGCGCTCCTGAGTAACCGCATCCCGGTCGAATCGTCCTCCCGATCCAACAAGGTCATGCCCAGCACGGTGCGCGCGATCGCGCTGCGCGGCCGTGCGGCGATGGCGGCGGTGAGGTGGCGAATCATTTCGGCCGCCCTGGCCGCCACCTTGGCCGCGGCATTCTTTGCGTCCTTGCGCTCGCCCATTCCCAAAGCCGCGAGGCGAAAGTGGATCCAAAATTCTCCGGGGAAGCGGTCGTAAGCGAACTTCATCAACTCGCGTTGCACTTCGAGATTGGGGAAGAGGGTCAGTCCGTCGGAGAGCGACGCGAGCTCCCGCGAGGACATGCGCTTCAGTTCCGGACGGGCCAGCAGCTTTTTGAGCGCGGGCAGGTTGTGCATCGCGACGGCGTCCCACCATTCCCGCGTGAACGGGTCGTCGACGACCGCCTCGAGGATCGCATCCAGCTTCATGAGGCGGGTCACCTTTTTGGGGCCGGGGACGGGCTTGGGTTGTGCCGGCGGTTCCGGGACCGCGGTCGGGAGGTGGATTTCGAAATTCGCGCCTTCTTCGGGAGAGAGCGAGTGGCGCCAACCGCGGACGGCGATGACGAGCCGGTCGCGGAACCGGTGCTTCCTCAGCCATGCGACGGCCTCCTCCGTTGGCACTTCCGCGAGATCGATGCCGTTCGCCCGGAACGTGGCCGCATACTTGCGCGAGACGCCGCTCGTGAACGAGAAGGGAATGAGCATGCGGATATCGTTGTTGTCCGCGATGCGGTCGAGATCGGCGAGCAGCGC
>JANOSQ010000710.1:0-4764 GCA_031415915.1 Fimbriiglobus sp.
GGAGATCGTTGGCGCTCAGCCCCTCGAGGATTTCGTGCGAGACCCGGTTCGCGGCCGTGATGGCCACTTGCAGTGTGGCCGCGTCGGTGATGCCGGTGCCGTCGAGATCGGACGGATTCACCCCGGAGATTTTGGCGAAGCGCTCGACTTGCTGCGCGGCCCCGTGGACGAGCGCGACTCGGATGCTCAGGCTCCGCAACAGGGCGATGTCGAGCAGCAGATTGGGGAAGTTGTCGTCCTCGACGATGGCCCCGTCGATGGCGATGACGAACACGCGGTCGCGGAATCGCGGCACGTACCGGAGGATTTCCCGCAGGTCGGTCAGGTGGAGCATCCGTGTGATCTCAAAACTGACTGCTAAAACTGATACCTGAAATCTATTGGGATCTATTGGCCCGTGAGACAGATGTCAGATGATAGACGGCAGACATCAGATCGAAATCACATCGCCAATCCGAAGATTGCTCCCCGCCTCCCACTGGAACACCATCCACGGACCCGCGTCACCGACCTTCACTTCCGGCACCGGCACCCCGAACAATTGCCGGGGGCGGACGCTGGCGAGGTCGATGGCGTCCTTCAAACTGATGCCCATTGTCAGCAGCGTGTTCACGCAAGTATCGGTGAAATGGCCCGATCCCGCCAGAAATGGGGTGCCGGAGACGATGATTTTGCCGTCCGGCAGCACTTCGAGGTCGTTGCCCCAGTCGCGGTACTTCCCCGGCGGCATCCCGGCGAGCGGGCCGACATCGCACGTCAGCAGCACGCGGTCGAGCGTCTTGGCGCGGAGGATCGTTTTCAGCACCGATGCGGGCAAGTGGTGCCCATCGGCGATGATGCTGCACCACAAACGATCCTCGGCGAGCTGATCCCAAATGACGTTCGGGTGCCTCGGAAGCACGGCCGGGCAGCCATTGCCTAAGTGGGTCGTGGTGCGAGCGCCGGCATCTACGGCGGCGGCGAGTTGTTCCGTCGTAGCATTCGTGTGCCCGATGGCGGCGACCACCCCTTCACGCACCAGCTTCTCGATGAACGGCAAGGCTCCCTCCCGCTCCGGCGCCAGCGTCACTGTGCGGATGCGCCCGCCCGCTGCATCTTGGAATCGGCGAAATTCGTCCCAGTCCGGATCGCGGACGCACTCGGCCGGGTGGGCGCCCCGGGCACCGAGCAATCCGGAGAGGTAAGGCCCTTCGAGGTGGTAGCTGGGCCAGACCGGTGACCAATTCCGGGCGAGGTTTCGGAAGCAAGCCAGCATCGTCTCGTGCGAACCGGTGATGACCGTGGGCAAGAAGGAAGCGATTCCGTGGCGCCGACACTCGGCGTTGATCGCGGCGAAGCCATCCGCATTCGTGACCGGTGAGCTAAAACTGTGGCCGAGGCAGCCGTTGATTTGCGGATCGAAGAACGCCGGCGCGAACCAGAGCGGAGTGGGCTCGGTCGATTCCGAGAATTCCGCAATCCGACCGCCGTCGAAGCGCAGGTCGAATGGCTGGCCGGTGGCGTAGTGTTTGGCGTGGATCCGCACGGGAACGTCCAGAACGGGTTGACACTCGGCGGGGCGACCACTAATTTACTGAAACGCGGGGATGTAGCTCAGCTGGTAGAGCGCTTGAATGGCATTCAAGAGGTCAGGGGTTCAAGTCCCCTCTTCTCCACTCGAATCGGTTCCACGAAAAAACGACCCCGGACGGGGTCGTTTTTTCGTTCGTCATCACCCCTCAGCCTTTCGTCGGCAGAATGATCTCCGGCGGCTTCTTGTCGTCGATCTTGCCTTGTTCGCGGCCGGCCTTCGCCGGCTTGCGGAACGAGGCCAAGTCGTGCCGGCGGATGGAGATGCCGACGCCGTTCTCCCCCGGCCCCATCGTGTAGACGCCGAACTTGCCGGTCGTCGTTTCGGCGAGGTACAGCGCCGATTGACCCTGCGTGATGTACCCCGTGGTCATCATGAAGTGCACTTCTTGCAGCGGCGCCACTTCGAACTCCGCGACCAGATCGACCTCGGCCCAGCCGATGATCTTCCCCTGCGTTTTGTCGATCACCGTGGCGAGCAGCTTGCCCGATTTGTAATCGAGCATCCAGACGCCGTCGGTTTGAACCTTCGCGTTGATGCTCACGGCACCGGTGGCCATCACGTAATCTTGGTAGCGGTCGTTCGACGCCGCCTTCACTTCCCGCGGCGACTCGTTGAACACGAGCATCGCCAAGCAGCCGACGCCAACGCCGGCGAGGAGCAGCAAGCCGTAGAAAAATCGAGCCATTGTCGCGACCTCGCGGGGGTTCGGTCCGTCCGTGAACCGCGAACCATAGCAAGTACCGCGGGCTTGTAAAGCGGAGTTATCGGCGGGGGTGCGCCAACGGATTCTGGCGACAGAATGCGGAGTTCCGAGAGTGTCGCCGTTCGCTCCGCGAACGGTCGCTTCCCGCCCACCCAGTGGTTCAGTCCGTGGACGAGGGCCGAAAACCGTTCGCGGAGCGAACGGCGACACTCTCCCGAGCAGCACCGAGTGCCAGAAATATTTGTCGCACCCCGACGTGGGTGCGCCAACGGATTTTGGCACTGTCAGGTGGAACCGGTGCACGCCACGAGACGCCGGTTTCACAGCGAGAAAACTTTGTCGCACCCAAGTGGATTTCACAACTTTCGAAATCTCCATTTGCCGCTTTCGTCGCGCTTCGCGGAGCTGTAACATTCGCACTCCCGCCGGAAATCGAAAGATTCATCCGGTTTCTCCGACAGGTTTTGCCCACTTCGGGTTACTCGTCCGGGAAACCTCCGCCCCGTCCCCTTTTTGCACCGTCGGAGTCGCCAGCTATGAGTTGGTCCATCACCTCGCTCTTCTCGCGCTCCGCCTCCCCCGCGAAGAGGCGCAGCCCGCACCGGAACATCCTCCGGGTCGAACACCTCGAAGACCGCCTGACCCCGGCCGGGTTCGTCCTCACGGGCGTCGGCGGCCTCAACAGCGCCGAACCGAATGTCCGGGTCTACGATTCCACTTCGGGCGATTCGGCCGTCGTGGGTACCGGCGACCTCAACGCCTTCCCCGGCGGCTTCTCCGGCTCGGTCCGCATGGCCAACGGCGATGTGAACGGCGACGGCTTTGACGACATCATCACGGCCCAAGGCCCCGGCCCCGGCAGCGGTTCGCAAGTGCGCATCTTCGACGGCTTCCAGTCGATCATGAACCGGCAGACCGTCGAAATCGCCAGTTTCTTCGTCTTCTCGGATCAACCCGGCGTCTCGCAGACCCCCGGCTTCGGCGGGGGTGTCTTCGTCGCCAGCGCCGACTTCGACGGCTTCGACGAACTCGCCGTGTCCCCCGGCCTCGGGGCCAACGGGCACCTCAAAGTCTTCGATTTCAACGGCGCGTCCGGCTTCTTGGGTACTGCCCCGGTGCTGCGCGCGTCCTTCTTCGCCTACCCCGGCTTCGCCGGCGAAATCCGCATCACCACGCTGCGGTTCAACGGAGCCGAACACCTCGTCACCGGCTCGGGCGCCGGATCGAGCACGTCGGACGTGCGCGTTTACGCCAACGTCTTCAACATCGGCGAAGTCGATCCGAGTACGAACGTGCAGGTCGTGCACCAATTCTTCCCCTACCAAGACTTCCCGGAACTGATCGACGTGGAGACCCCGCTTCCCGGCGGGGGAACGGTGACCCAACGGAAGATCACCGCGTTCTCCGGCGTCTCGGTCGCGGCCGGGGATGTCGATGGCGACGGCAACGACGAACTCTTCGTCTCCAAGAACCTCGGTGTCTCGGAAGTGCGGGTCTACAATTTCGGCGAATTCGCTTCGGGGCAGGAGTACGCCAAGTTCATCGCCTTCAATGGCTTCTAGGGCGAAGTCCGCCTCGGCGCCGCCGACGTCGATGGCGATGGCAAAGTCGAAGTGCTGGCCTCCACCGGCGATAGCCCCGGCGCCAAAGGCGCCCACGTGAAAGCGTTCGATGCGACTTTAGCGGCCTTGTACACCTCCCTCGGAGACAATCCCGAATTGGTCGCACTTAGATCGACCATCCGCAGCTTCTTCGCCTACGCGGGCTACAGCCAAGGCGTCTTCTTGAGCACGAACGATTTCCACTGGTTCCAAGACTTCGACAACACCACGCCGGTGCTCATTCCGGATAACGTCTTGAGCTTTGTGTCGTCGAGCATCACCGTGAATCCGACGACCTTCGTCGATAGCAACCGCTTCCGCACGATGTCGATCTTCGTCCGCATCGCCCTGCTCGATCTGGACGGCTTCGGTGCCAACCCGGATCTCGAAGTCTTCCTGCGCGACCCGCGCGGCGTCGATCACGAACTGTTCACCAATGTGAACGATAATGGTGACGGCTTCAACATCGAACTGACCGACTCGGCCCCGAGCGCCTTGGCCTTCGGGACGCTTCCGAACGTCGGCCCGCTCACCGGCCGCTTCCGCCCAGAGACGATCAACCTCAACAGCTCCTTCAACAACTTGGGGCTCGCGGGCACTTGGACTCTGCGCGTGCGAGATGTCGCCGGTGCCGACGTGTACGAACTGACGGACTGGGGGATTTCGTTCGGGTTCTAAAAGCGGTGAAGCCGCGAACCTTCCGCAAGTCGGTGCGATCCCGTATGCTGGAGGTTCGGTTGGACGGTCGGAGGGATGATCGCCGCCGGCGCGAGCCGGGGGAGGAAAGTCCGGGCTTCATAGGGCGCGGTGGTGGGTAACCCCCACCCCCGGTAACGGTGGGTGCTCCCGGGCATCGCCGCCAACGGGCGGGACAGTGCAACAGAAAG
>JANOSQ010000711.1:0-13580 GCA_031415915.1 Fimbriiglobus sp.
CAGTTCGCGCACGAGGTCGTCGGCGCCCCCGGCATGGAGGGCACCCTCGGCCGCGGCGCCCGAGTGGCAAGCGTCGAAGACGGCCAGCAATCGGCCCGGCATCCCGGCGAGTTTGCTCTTCACGGTATCGCCGGGGACGCATGACAGCGCGAACTACTTCGGAAGTTGAGGTTTTTGCGAATACGGTGAATTGGGCTGGACACGGGGGGGGGGACTGGGGGTAGGGTGGCTCAGCAACCATCGATGAACACCCCGAGGCCGATGATGACCAAGATTCGCCTGCATTTGGAAGCGCTCGACGCCCGGATCGTCCCGGACGCCACCCCGCTGACGCCGCTGTCGCCCCCGGCGGCGACCTCGCCACCAGGACTCGATTACCAAGCAATCATCGAGGAACTCCGGCTAGAGTATCAGGCTGCGGTCGCTACAGTAGAAGCATCCCTCGATGCGGTGTACCTCCAGTACAACTTCGTCATCCAGGATCGTTTAGCCGTGGTGGCGGCGACCAACGCGCTCGCGAACGCAAACGCCGCCGACAGGCCGGTTCTGACAGTGGCTCTCGATGCCGCGATCGCCCGAGCGGCGGACTCGTTCTCGACATTCACCGATTTCGTGTACCAGTACCGTGCCGACCGGCAACACGCGATGTCGCTGCTCCAAAGATTGAGTCAGTTCGAACCGAACAACAATCTCGAGTACCCTCCGATTCTGGCACGCGATCTGGACAGCCTAGTCACTGCCTCCGGTAATCCCGGCCAAGTGATCTACTGAAGCCAAAGGAGTTACCCATGCCCATCTTCACCGCGTGGTGTATCGTGCTGATCGCAGGGGCAACTCCGCTAGCCGGCTCCGGGAATCCCTCGGGGGCCAAGCTCGGATTGTCCCCGATTCCCAATCTTTCCTCGGCCCTCTTGCCTCTTGAGCTTGCCCAAGAGACGGTCAAGATCGAAATGTACGAAAGCTTTATCAAACGAGCGGTCGTATCCTCCGGCGAAAATTCGCCGCTCGCCGATTCCTACCGTAGTGAGTTGAAGAAAACGCAACTGCGAACCGCAGCCCTCCGAGTCGAGGTCGCCCGTGCAAATGACCCCCAGCTGTCTGATAAAGTGGAGCGGGTCGTCGCCGCAGAACTGCAACGCTATCGACAGGGCTTATCCATGACCGCTCTGGAACTCGCCGAGCGCTCCAAACGCGAACGCGACGAAGGCCAGCGACTTTTGGCCGATATTCAGAAACGCCGGGATAACGCCATTCGAATTCGCGACGGTAAACGATAATCGATCTTGTCGGCAAATTGAGACCCTCGCAGCCACAGCTCCACCCTCAGCTCACATCCACCCCACACAGTTCGATCTTGCGGTAGAGCGAACTCAGCCCAATGCGCAAGCGCTTGGTCGCTTCGCGATTGTCGAGCGTCTGCTTCAATAGCCGTCCGATGTGCGCTTTCTCCGCGAAGCACCCCTTCTTCCAGCGCGTCCGGGTCGCGCATCGCCTCGGCGTTCCAGAACGTCTGCGGCAGATCCGCCACTTCGATCAGGGGCGATTCGCCGAGGACCACGGCCCGCTGAATGGCGTTATTCAGATCGCGGACGCGCGGAGTCGGATTCGAGTTGGACTGGGGTGCGGGTTGGGGTGCGGGTGGAAGCTCGGGCTGGGGAGGTTCCGGCTGGGTGGGAGGGGTCAATTCGGGTCGCGAGGTCGGCCGGGTCTCATCCGCGGTTCGGCGAGCCGGGTTCGGCGCCTTGGCGACTTCGGGGGCGTCCTTTTTCGATCCCGTGAATGCGAAGATCGCCAACGCCACGACCGCCGCGATTCCGAGCAGGGCCACGAGTCCCCCGCCGATGGCGAACGGGAGCCACTTGGGGGAACCGGCCGCTTTGCCGCCTTGCGGGAATGGGAAGAATTTGGTGTCGCAGTCCGGGCAGCGCACCTTTTTAGAACGGTCGAATCCCTTGGGGAGTTCGAGTGTCTCGCCGCATTCGGGGCAATCGGCATCGCGCGCCATGGATGATCCTGATGATGGGCGGAGTCGCTGGGGATTACATACTGGGCCGCGACGAGGAGTAACACAACCGAAATCGGACGAAAGTGGGATGCGGGAATGGAATCGCTCACCCGCCCGGGGTGATGGTACCGCCGGCGGATTTGGTCGCCTTGATGCTGCCGTCTTTCTTGTAGATCAGCTGCTCGGCTTGGTGGTAGTCGGATTGGCCGAGGCCGACCGCGAGTTTGGAGAGCGTCGCCAAGCGGTTCGGGGTGCCGACGAACACGAACTGCTGGCCGTCGTAGGTCACGCGGCCGCCGATGCCCAAGTAGGTGTCGTTGCGGAATTCGGCGTTGCCGTTGGCGATCATCCACTGCACCGGCTTGGCGTCCTTCTTCGTTTGAGACGTCGAGACCGTGAGCGAATCGACGCACGAGAGCATGGTGGATCGCTTCGGCAAGGAGTGCTTCTCGAACTGGAGATTCAAATTGTCGGTCGGGATGCTGTACGCGGTGGCGCCCTTGTCGAAGACCGCTTCTTGGTAGACCTTCCCTTGATCCTTGGCGACCATCTGCTTGTTGAAGTAAACGACCGTCAGCTTCATCTCACCCGTTTCCGCCTTCTTGGCGACGCGCTGGTTCGGCGCCACCGCGACGGGGGCCTCTTCTCCGTCCTTCTCGAAACCGAGGATTCGCAGTTCGCCTTCGCCGGCGGCGAACAGTTCCTGCTCCTTGGCGCGGTTGGCGAAGTCGATCTGCTTGGCCCGCAGCCGGCGGGCGCTGACGTACTTGTTGTTCGCGTCGAATACTTCTTCGAGGAAGTAAACGTCCCGCGACGGCTTGCCGGGGTATTGGGCGCGCTCGTCTTCCGGGATCGGCGTCGTCACGGCGGTCTTGAGTTTCGGGCTTTCGTTCGCAGCGGCTACGCCGGTTTTCGGGTCCCTGGCGGGCTGTTTCCTCTTTAACTGGTTGAAGTAGATCGGCCGGTCGAAAGTGACATCGAGCCGGTGCCCTTGCAATGTCGAGCGGGTCGTGTGCAGGTTCGGTTCGCCCAAATCCTTCGGCTTGGGCAATTGCTCCGCACCGCGTGCCAACGGCACAATCGGTGCTGGCCCGGCTACTTGTCCCGGCGGATCGGGCAGGACAATTTGCATCGCGTTGACGCTCTGGAGGAACTCCGCTTTGGAGCGGGCACCGTAGAAACGCATCTCTTTAGCAAAGACAATCTCGAGGTCGGCGGGCTTGCTCAGATCCTTGCCGCTGAAGTCGGCCGCACTCGCCATGCGGAGCTTGCCGCGGCCGTTGACCTTCAGCGTGTTGTTGGGTTGATCGATTTCGATGAACGGCCCGTAGATCGAAGTTCCTTCGTAGTGAACCTCGGCGGGCATCTGTTCGACGCCGGTGCAGACCATCACGCTTCCGGCGGCGGATTGCTCCAGATTCAATTTGTTCGACTTGATGAGCACACCGATGGCGGGCTTGGCCGGGTCTTTCGGATCGGGGTTTTGGTACGCGATGACCCGCTCTTCGCAGAGCGCGTTTTCAAGCTCGTACTTCAGCGACGGGCCAGCCGGGGCGAGCGGGTTCTTCGGATCCTTCGGCCCCGCGGCCAGCGGATAGCGGACGACGTTGGCGTGAATCACGGCCGCGCTCAGGTAGATCGGGTTCGGCACTTCCTTCTCGGCCACCGCAACCGCCGGCGGCGCGACCTTCGGCTCGACCGGCATCGGCGCGATGACAGGCGGCAACGGGCCTACGGGCGGGCCCAGCGCGACCACCTTCGGCGGGGCCACGTCGCGGAAGTTGACGAAGAGTTTGTCCGTCTTCTGGATGATCATGTCGGGCGAGCCGCCTTCGACGTTCCCTTCGGCGATCAACTTCTCCGGCGTCGCGCTCGTGTTGGTGGCTTTGCCGTCGACCTTGGTGGCGGCGGTTTTTTCGGCGGTGGCGAGCCAGAGCCAGAGCTTGTCCCCGGCGAGGCGGAATTCGCCCTCGGTATCCGCGAAGCGACCGGGCCCTTCGAACTTCAGCAACTCCTGCTTCTGACCGGCGATCTTCTCGTGCTTGAGCGATTTGCCCCACGACGCGGTGCCGGTGATTTTCTTCTGCTCGGCGTCAAACATCTCCAAGCGACCGGGGCCGTTGACCGACAGCGTCGTCGATTTGCCGGTCTTCGATCCCGCGGCGGCGTCGAGCGAATCGATGACGATGTCGGAGAAGTTGACGGCGTCGCCACCCCAGATTTGGCTCCCGGCTTGTCGCGCGTAGGCCGGGCTACCGCGGAGCGTCGTCACCGACCGGCCCTTCTTGGCGTCGCGGTCGTAGCGGAGTTCCGTGCCTTGGGCCGTCAGCCCGTCGGACTCGACCGAGATGAACACCTGCGGCCCCGTGGCGGTCAGAGTGCGGAGCACGAACCCGTTGGCGCGGGATTCGGCTGTGGGCACTTTGTTCGCGGCGGCCGGGTCGGAGAAGTCGAGCAGGAGTTCGGTGCAGAAGAGGTTGTCTTGGCCCTTGAACGCCGAGAGCCGCGTCACGGTGACGAGGTTCGGCTGCCCGGCCGGGGGGTCTTGCGGGGCGATGTTGAAGCGGGCCGTGCTCTCGTTGAGCTTGTAACGGAAGGAACCGGGCGTTTCGATCATCATCAGCGATTTGTTCATCAGCTTGCCGATGGTCCCGGCGCCGTCCCAAACGGCGCCGAGCGTCGCAGGCATCGCCAGAACCGAGTCCGCCACCGACTTCACCGGCGCCGTCGATTGTACGGGAACTTCGCCACCGGGCAGGCCGGCGCCGCCCTCGCTCCAGAGATTCATCTGCACATTTTCGAGGAGATGGATCTCGCGCACGGTGTTGCCGCCCGACTTGCCCTTGGTCGCGGCGCCTTTGCCCCGCTCGTCGGGTTGGAGGTAGATCTTCATTCCTTCGGCGGTCACGGTCGGCGGCGGCAGCGCATAGCCCAAGAGAATGTCGGCGATGGCGAATTGCCGGCGGAGGTCGTCCGGCCGCGCGAGGGCGACGGTCGGGATCGTTCCGCGGAGCATCCGGGGGAGATTGCGACGGTCGATGATTTCCACGGCCGCGGCCGTCCAAACGTGGGCCACTTCCGGATTGTGCGGGACGGTTTCGTCCGGCACCCTGTAGAAGAGCGGCCCGGCCGTGCGGATGACGAGCGCGTCGGCGGCGGCGGCGGAACGCTGGTTGTTCGTGATCCAGATCGAACCGCGGCGCGGGTCGTTGGAGATCAAGTCGGGATCCGAGATCAACTCGATTTCGACGAGCTTCGCTTTGTCGTTCAAGTCTTGCAAACTGGTCACGGGTCGGTCGAAACGGAGCCGGGCTTTGTCGGCGTGAAAGGTGCTGATTTCGCGGACGTTCCCCGAGCCGCTTGACTTGCCGAATTGGGCGAAGCTGATCGGCGTCATGGTCACGATGGGCGTTCCATCGACAATCGACGGGCCGCTGGCGATGACCGACGCACCGCCGTGCAGTTCGACTTTCAGCTTGTAGGTGACGTTGTTGTCGGTGACTTCGACGCTGTTGGGCCCGAATGCCTCGGCGAGTTTCCGTTCGGTCCGGGAGACGGGGGCGGCATCGAAGACCTGTTGGCCGGTCGCGGGGAGCAAAAAGCGATCCGGCAGATTCGGCAGTCCGTCGATGGAGCCGAAGGCGAGGGAGTACCCGATGTACGCGCCCAACGACCCGGCCAAACCCAGGAGCACCAGCCCAATTCTGCGAGGCGTCCACACGCTGGCGTTCTCTGCGGTTGATTCGAAGGCAATCTCAGACCCGGAACTTGTCGACCGCGGCGTTCCATTGCCCCCGGAGTTTCAACAACCACTCGATGGTTTCGCGGACGGCGCCGTTCCCACCCTTGGCGATCGTCGTGTACGCCGCCGCGGTTCGCACCTCGGGGCACGCATCCGCGACCGCGACGCACAGCCCGCACCGGAGCATTATAGGCAAGTCGGGCAAATCATCCCCCACCGTGCAGATCGTATCGGCCGTAAGCCCCGTGAGAGCCAGTAGTTCGTAGAGCGCGGCCGCTTTGTCCGAGCGTCCTTGCAACACGGGCGCGACATCGAGTTCGGCCATTCTCCGTCCCACGGCCGGCGAGTTGCGGCCGGAGATCACGGCCGCCCTCAGACCCAAATCCCGCCAGATTTTCAAGCCCGAACCGTCGCGGACGTGGAACCGCTTGATTTCATCGCCGTTGGCCGTGTACGTGACGCGGCCGTCCGTGAGGACGCCGTCGACGTCGAGCAGCAGGAGTTCGATCTTCAGCGCCCGATCGCGGACATCGTCCACGGTTTTGCGTTCGAGCGATTCCCGGGTGATCCGTTGGGTGCTGCTCACGGCGTCGGCCCCACCAATCGCAAGATGGGCGGCGGATCTCCGGCCGGTTCATCCGGTTCCAAAAGGCCGATGACATCGGTGATATCGAGGAGGCCGATGGGCACCCCCGCGTCGTCCACGATGGGCAACTCGCTGATCTTCCGGCGGCGCAGCAGTTCGAGGGCATCGACCATCTTGGCGTGCCGGGTGAGAGTGAGCGGGTTGCGGGTCATCACTTCGGAGATCGGTCGGTCGAAGGCGTCGTCGGCGCGGTTCTCGAAGAGCCGAGCTAGGTCGGAGTCGGTGAATAGGCCCGCGAGGCGACCGTCGGTTTCGGTCAGCATGACCGCCCCGGTCCGGCGACCGCCGTGGCGAGCCATGGCGAAGACGGCGCGGACGGTGTCGGCGGCGCTGGCGATCCGCAATTCGTCCCCGCGCCGCATGGCGCTTTCGACCGTCGAGAGCTTCCGGCCCAAGCTACCCGCCGGGTGGAATTGGGCGAATTGCTCGGCCCGGAACTGCTTGAGTTCCGCGAGCGTCAGGGCGATGGCATCCCCGAGTGCGAGCATCACCGTCGTACTCGTGCTGGGGGCGAGCGCGAGCGGGCAAGCTTCGATCACCGGCCCGTAGACGATGGCGCTGTCGGCGGCCTTCGCCAAGCGGCTGTTCGCATTCGCCGTGATCGCCAACAGCGGCCCGGCCAGATCCTTCAGCGGCCCGAGCAAGCGCATCAACTCTTCGCTCTCCCCGCTGTGGGAGAGCACCAGCACGGCGTCGTGCGGGTGAACCATCCCCAGATCGCCGTGGACGGCACGCGTCGCATCGAGCAAATAGCTGCGGGTGCCGGTGGAATTGAGGGTGCCGACGATCTTCTGGCCGACATCCGCCGACTTGCCGACGCCCGTCACCGCGATCCGGCCCGGGCACTCCGCCATCGTGCGAATGACCGCCTCGAAACTCGCCCCCAACCTCCCGGCCACCGCGCGCAAGGCGTCCGCTTCGGTGGTCAACACCGTACGGGCGAAGCCGAGGAGATCGAGTTTGGAAGTCGCGGCTTGGGCGGTCATGGGTCGCCGAGGACGGAAAGGGAGTTCGCTCGAAATATATCGTGACGGACATTCACCGCAATCGCAAGTGGCCACCGGGAGGTTGACCCGCCGAAGTCTGTCCAGCGCGACACCCCACACCCCCCACAGGCCAGACTCAATATTTTCTGGACAGACCGAACTTTTCTGGACAGACCAAGCCCCCCTAGGACTTACGGCGAGTGTCGAGAGGGGGGTCGCGCTGGACAGACGCTGGTCGGCTATGGACGGATGTCGGATGTCGGGTCTCCGTTCAGACTCACTTCTCCTTCGGCACGAACGACAGTGCCGCCGAGTTCATGCAATACCTCAACCCCGTCGGATCGGGGCCGTCCTCGAAAAGGTGGCCCAAGTGGGCGTCGCAGCCGCTGCAAGTCACTTCGACCCGCGAAGCCATCATGCTGCGGTCCCCGAACAGAGAAATCGCTTCTTCGTCCGCGGGCTGCCAAAAGCTCGGCCAGCCGGTGCCGGAGTCGAACTTGGTGTTGGAATCGAACAGCGCTTGCCCGCAGCAGACGCACCGGTAAACCCCGTCGGCTTTCGTGTCCCAGGTCGCACCCGTGAAGGCGCGCTCGGTTCCGCTCTGCCGGGCGACGCGGAAGGCGTCCGCAGGGAGTTCCGCCTTCCACTCGGCGTCGCTCTTCTCCACGCGTCCTTCTTTGGGTTGCCCGATGCGGATGGCGTGGCCGCGACTCTGGCTCGACATGTTGAAACTCCACAAGAGGGCGAAGAGAACCGCGCCGGCGGCGCCGAACAGGATGGGGCGGTAGCGCTTCATCGAAGTTATTCCGCAGCCAGCAGTTGATCTTGCAGGATGCGTCCATTCTATCCTCCGAACCGGCGTGCCGGCACTCCCCACGGCGCATAGACTCACCGCACCGGCGGTTCAGTGTCGAACGGCCGGCATTCCCCATTTTCTGGAGGCAACCGTGAAACTGCCGCGTTCCCGGTTCTGGGCGGCCCCGCTGGTCGCATACGCCATGACGTTATCCGCCCCGACTCTGCAAGCCGACGAGGGCATGTGGCTCTACACGGCCCCGCCGCTCAAACAGCTCAAAGAGAAATACCAGTTCGAGCCCGATGCCAAGTGGCTGGAGCACCTACAGAAGAGCAGCGTCCGCTTCAACTCCGGCGGCTCGGGGAGTTTCGTTTCGGCCAATGGTTTGGTGATGACCAACCACCACGTCGGCGCCGACGATTTGCAAAAGCTCTCGACGAAAGAGAAGGACTACCTCAAGGACGGCTTCGCGGCCAAGGACCCCAAAGACGAACTCAAGTGCAAGGGGTTAGAACTCAACGTCCTGATGTCGATCAAAGACGTGACCGGGGAGGTGAACGCCGCCGTGGGGATGGATTTGGCCCCGGCCGCGGCTTTCAAGGCCCGGCAGCAGAAGATCGGCGAACTCGAGAAGGGCGTCGCCGACGAAGCCAAGGGCGTCCGCGCCGATGTGGTCACGCTGTTCTCCGGCGGGGCGTATCACCTCTACACCTTCAAGAAGTACACTGATATCCGCCTGGTGTTCGCCCCCGAAAAGCAGATCGCCTTCTTCGGCGGCGATCCGGACAATTTCGAATATCCGCGCTTCGACCTCGATATGTGCTTCTTCCGCGTCTATGAGAACGACAAGCCGATCGTCTGCGAACACTACCTGAAGTGGAGCACGGCCGGCAGCGCCGCGGACGAACTGATCTTTGTCAGCGGGCACCCCGGTCGCACCAACCGGCAGAACACCGTCTCCGAATTGCAATACCTGCGCGACGTCGGCTATCCGTACTTGCTCCAACGATTGGCCCGGCTCGAAGTTCTACTCGGCTCGTGGGTCGAACGCAGCGAAGCCAATCGCCAAGCGGGCGAAGACGAACTCTTCGGCATCCAGAACAGCCGCAAGGCCCGCATCGGCGGGATGCAAGGCCTGCTCGATCCCAAGGTCATGGATCGCAAGAAGGCCGAGGAAAAACGGCTGCGGGACTACGTCGAATCGCCGTTCAGCGGGACGATTCCGGAATGGTTGCCCGGTGCGCAGAAGGCGTTCGACACCATCGCCGCCGGGGAGAAGAAGCGGGCGGCGATGATCCAAGAGATCACTCTGCTCGAGAACGGCGCCGGCTTCAACAGCCAGCTCTTCGGCATCGCTCGCACATTGCTCCGATACAGCGACGAAATGAAGAAAGCCACCGGCGAGCGCCTGCCGGAATTCGGCGAGGCCCGTTTGCCGTCGCTGAAGTTCCGCCTGCTTTCGGACGAGCCGATCCCCGACGACTTCGAAATTCTCAAACTCGCCGATTCGCTTGGCGCCTTGGCCACGCACTACGGGGCCGACCACGAACTCGTGAAGAAGGTGCTCGCCGGGAAGTCGCCGCGCGAACGGGCCTTCGATTTGGTCAGCGGGACCAAGGTGAAGGATCCCGAGTTCCGCAAAAAGCACTTCGAGGGCAAGACGGCGCCCGAAGACGATCCGATGATCGCGCTCGCCAAGATCATCGACGAACCGAGCCGGGCGATCCGCAAGCGGTTCGAGACGGAAGTCGACGAGCCGAAGCGCCAAGCCGCGTCGGCGTTGGCCAAGGCCCGCTTCGCCCTCGACGGCACCAACAGCTACCCGGATGCGACCTTCACGCTCCGCCTCAGCTACGGCACCGTGAAAGGCTTCAAGGAAGACGGCAAGGACGTGCCCGCGTTCACCACGATGGCGGGTCTGTACGACCGCAGCAAAGAGCAAGGCAATAAAGGATCGTTCGAATTGCCGAAGCGCTGGGTCGAAAAGAAGGACAAGCTCGACCTGCAGACGCCCTTCAACTTCGTGAGCACCGCCGACATCATCGGCGGCAACAGCGGTAGCCCCGTCGTGAATAAGAAGGGCGAAGTCGTCGGATTGATCTTCGACGGCAACATCCAGAGCCTCGTGCTCGACTTCATCTACGAAGGGGAAATCTCCCGCGCGGTGAGCGTGGACAGCCGGGCGATCATCGAGAGCCTGCGCAAAGTCTACGACGCCGGCTGGCTCGCCGAGGAACTGCAAGGGAAGGCGAAGTGAACTTCAGGGGTTCGTGACAAGCCCGGCGGCGAGTGCCGCCGGGCTTGTGGCTTGGATGGGAGGGAGTGCGGTGGAAGAATTCATCGATGATGCAACCGACTGCCGTCCGATGACCGAGACAAATAAACTCCCGCGGCGTATCTTCTGCCGATCACTTCTTGAACGCATCCGCGAACAGCGCTTTCATCGACGCCCACGACTTGTCATCCGCCTCCTTGTTGAAGGCCATGCCGGGGATCTTGTGCTTGTCGGCGCCCGGCACCGTGAAGCTGTGCACGGCCCCCTTGTACTCTTGGAAGTCCAGAGACACTTTCGCGTCTCCCAGCGCCTTTTTGAATCCGGCGATCGACTCCGCGGGGATGAACTTGTCGTCGGCCCCGTGGCACACGAGCACTTTGCCTCTGATCGTTTTCGCTTCGTCCGCGGTGAACTTCGGCAAGGCCGCGTGGAACGTCGCCACGGCTTTCAGGTCGGCCCCGCTCGCCGCGAGTTGCAGCGCCGTGCTGCCGCCGAAGCAGTAGCCCATGGCCGCGCACTTCGACTTGTCCGTGAGTTCGAAGTCCGTCAGCACTTTCAACGCTTCCTTCGCCCGGCCGCGCCACACCTCGGCGTTCTTGCGGACGGCGCCGGACATCTCCCGCGCATTATCCGGGTGATCGACCGTTTTGCCATTGCCGTACATATCGCAGGCGAAGGCGACGTAGCCCATCTTCGCCAACTGCTCGGCCCGGATCTTCGCGTAGTCGTCCAAGCCCCACCACTCGTGGACGACGAGCACGCCGGGGCGTTTTTCCTTGCTGGCGTCGTCCCAGGCCAAGTGGCCGATGAACGTGACGCCGTCGAACTTGTACTCCACCTTCTTCGTCTTCACTTCGGCGCAGGCCACGGCCGCACTCCCGAACAGAACCGCGAGGCTGAAGAGGATGCGCATGGGTCACTCCCGGTGTCGAGTTTTCGGCGGGCCTCCGCGCCCGCCGGGCACTATCAGGATAGGATGATCGCGTCGCTTCCGCACCGGGGCCGCCATGGGTTCGCCCGACACTTTCCGAATTCCGGCGCGGCGGGCGAAGCTCTTCTTCGACCGCGACAAGACCGAAGCGGGCGAACTCGCCGCGTCGTTGGCACCCTCCGTCGGCGACCCGGCCGCGGTCATCCTCGTCATCGGCGGCGACGGCACCATGCTCCGGGCCATCCGCCAGCATTGGCAAGATCGCCTGCCTTTCTACGGGTTGAACACCGGTCACCTCGGCTTCCTCCTCAACGATCCCGAGCGGCTCGACTTCTGGAACCGCGACCTGCGCCGCTATCGACTGCCGCTGCTCGATATTTCCACGACCGATCCGAGCGGGCAAATCCGCAGCGAGGTCGCCTTCAATGATTGCTGGATCGAGCGAGAGACCGGCCAAACGGCCTGGGTGGAAGTCTCGGTGAACGACGAACTCCGCATGGAGCGCGTCGTCGCCGACGGGATGTTGGTTTCCACCTCCGCCGGTTCGACGAGCTACGCCCGCGCGATGGGAGCGACGCCGTTGCCCTTCAGCGCGAATCTGCTCACGCTGGCCGGTTCGAACGTGTTGAAGCCCGAGTTCTGGCGGCCAGCGGTGCTGCCGAGCGATTCGCGCGTCCGCTTGCGGAACCTCGATCCGGTGAAGCGGCCGTGGCGTTGTTTCATCGACGGCATCGCCCAAGGGCCGGTGTTGGAGATGACGGCGAGGGTCAGCGACACGGCGTTCGTGGAACTGCTCTTTGCGCCGGAGTACGATCCGGTTGCGAAGTTGGCCCTCACGCAGTTTCCCGAGTTGGGGTGAAGATCAAAATAAAAACGATTCACCGCAGAGAAGGAAGAGGGCGCAGAGGTAAACAAACACGATTTAATAAATGATCGGTCCCAGATTTCTCGCTTCTCTGCGCCCTCTTCTTTCTCCGCGGTAAAAAATTCTTCAACATCGAAGGAGTGCCCATGCGATCCCTGATTGTCCTGTTCCTACTGGTTGTGCCCGCGTTTGCCCAAGAGTGGACGCACGATGTCACCCCGGCGGACTACGCCAGCATCAGCGCGATCACCGAGATCGCCGTGTCGCCGGACGGCAAGCACGTCGCCTACACGCTGGCCGTGTGGGACAAGGCCGAGGACAACCGACGCAGCGATGTGTGGATTGTCGCGACCGACGGCAAAGGGAAGTCGGTGAAGCTCACGTTCGACCGGGCCAACGACCGGCACATCAAATGGAGCGATGCGGGGGATTCACTCTATTTCCTCGGCAATCGCAAGCGCGAAGCGGAGAAAAAACCGCCGTACGACGGCAGCACCCAGGTTTGGCGCGTGAAGCTCGCGTCGATCCGGGGGAACAACGGGCAGCCGATCGACGGGGGCGAACCCAAGGCGATCACGAAAGTCGCCGGGGGAGTCACAGGCTTTGACTACGCGCTCAGCGACACCATCTTTTACACGGTCGACAAAGAGCACGCCGACCAAGACGAATTCGCCAAATTGCGGGCCAAGACGAAGGTCGAATACGGCCACGGCATCCGCAAAGTGAGCGAGTTACACAAACTGAACCTCTCGACGTGGCGCACCGAGAAACTGATCGACGAAACCCGCTACATCCGCAGCTTCGCCGTCACGCAAGATGGCACGAAGATCGCGATGGTCTCGGCGTTCGACGACACGGTCGTGAAGAGCGAAGGCGAAAGCCGCGTCGATGTGTGGACTACCGGCGAGCCGGGAGCGTCAGCGACCGGAGTTGTGACGACCCCGCCGACGGATGCGTATCGGAAGAATCCGAAGAACAGTCCGTATGCTTGGTTGGAAAACTTGTGCTGGAACCCCGAAGGTACGCGATTCGCCTTCACCGCTGTACACGATGCTTATCCAGCCGAGATCATCAGAGGGAAGTTGAACAGTCAAGAATGGGAGGTGAAAAAGCTCGAACGGAAAGGGCCTTGGGAAGTCGTCGGATATGGCCGAGGCGTCGGCGCACCCTTGAAGTGGGTCAAGGAAGTTGGACTGCTCGGATTGGCCGAAGCCAAAACCGGGATGTTCATTGCAACCGACGATTCCGAAATTGACACTGGAATGACGACCCCGAGAATCGTTGGTCCACCTCGGAGTTCGGAGAAGCCGTTGAGTCGAGGCCGGATCGTTTAC
>JANOSQ010000712.1:0-17413 GCA_031415915.1 Fimbriiglobus sp.
AATTGGCTGAGGCGTCCGCAGTGGCGAAGGAAACCGCACTGGCGAATGCGGGGTTCGCACCGCTGGCGGAACTGATGCCACAGCGCGAGCAATTCGAAACTTGGAGCCAGTTCGTGTTCGACGAGCTTTCGGACTCCGCCCGCTGACGCGGGGCGGCTCGCCTACTTTCGCAGCCGCTTCTGCAAATACATCGCCAGTGTCAGCCCGATGTCGTCGTCCGTGCGGACGCGCACCACGTCGATCTGCATCGACAGGCAGATCCCCTCGATCTCCGCTTGGTGGGCGGCGAACGCCTTCAAATAACTCTCGCGCACCGTCAGCGGGTCGGTGCTGATTTCGGGCAGATCCTCCAGCCCTTGGAACAGCGTCGGTTGGCGGAAGGGGAAATCGACCTCGGCCGCGTCAAGCACTTGGAAGACGACCACCTCGTGCCGTTGCGATTTCAGAATCCGCAATCCCGCGACCAGTTCCGCCGGTTCGTCGAGCAAGTCGCTGAAGAGAAAGACGATTCCGCGCCGGCCGAAGATCCCCGCCATCTCGCTGAGGGATTGCCCCGTGTTCGCCGCTTCGCGGTAGGGCCCTTCCACGAGCGCCCGCACCACTTCCCGCACCCGGCTCGGCCCGCCGAGCGGTTTCAGTCCGAGCTTCAAGTTCCCCGCGTACATCTGGAAGCCGATGCTGTCGGCCTGCTGAACCAAAAGGTACGCCAGCGCCGCCACCAGCGTGCAGGCGACGTCGTACTTCGTGGTCGTCGTCCCGTCGGGGCCGCGGACTGTGCCGACTTTCATCGACTCGCTGGCGTCGATCACGAGCCAGCCGACGAGGTTCGTTTCCTGCTCGTACTGCTTCAGGTGGTAGCGCTCGGTGCGGGCGTAAACTTTCCAGTCGATGTGGCGGATGTCGTCGCCGGGGGCATACTCCCGGTGCTGGGCGAACTCCACGGCGAACCCGAATCGCGGCGAGCGGTGCCGGCCCGCCAAGTACCCCTCGACGACCTGCCGGGCGTCGAGTTCGAGCTTGTCGATGCGGGCCAGGATTTCGGGGGTGAGTTTGGATGCCATAAAGATCAATTGAAAATACTGTTGCGTTGACTGCATGAGTCTCAGTGCGGATTATCGTGGCAGATAGCCACCCTGTGAATACGGAAGTAACTTGGGCCTCAACACGGTTTTCCAATATTCAAGTATGACATTAATATGATTCTCCCCGACATCTCCAATCGCATCTTGCAGGCCTTCCACTCTTCTCTCCGAACAAGTAATCGATTCAATACTCCCTTCGGCGTCTTCAAGGCCCTTCCATACTGCAGGTGCAATCATGTCGGCCAAACGCGAATTGAAACGTGTGCGAACATGATCTATAACAGTCCGCAAGACAATGACTTGACGCAATCGCAAAGGTGGATAATCAGAGTTTTTGAGATCTTGACCTGCGAAGCCTGCGTCTCCGAAAAGTCGGAACAAAGCAGATACTGAAAATGCCCATTGGAAGAACACGTGCCACAAATGTGTGACAACCAGATTATCGATTTCTAAGTCAGACAGCGAAGATGAATCTGTAACACCAGCAAATGCGAAATACTCATCCAAGAAAACACCGCACCACCATGATGCTGCGCAGGAATCGGCATCGAATTCAATTACTTGCCTCTCAAATGTCGCTATATCTATCCCGATGTCCCATCGCAATTCTGCAAAAACTTGGTATCCTTGCGAAGCTGCAAGATAGTCCACATGCCCGTGAGCAAGGTGTACCATTTCGTGACGAATCAGGAATCGAAGTGCTTGCTTTGTGCAAGCATCAGCCCATACCTGCCCCGTTTTTGACTTTGGCTCCCGTTGGAGGACTGCCGGATCAGTTAAGACCTCTAAATAGTTGTCCGCCAAATACTGCTGCTCATGCTCAACGTCAATTGTTTCGAGTTCGAGTAGTTTGTTGCCTCTGCTCGCTATTCGGCAGAAGAGACCATTCAAAGCTTGGAGTGCTCCACTATAAACACCTATGCAAGGCGTTCCGTGGAAATTGCGAAATGCGACTGCATTGAATTCGCGATTGCGAATCATTCCATAGTCTGGGCGAAATTTGCAATTCGCTTCCGATCCGATAAGCTCGACATGTTGAGCCGGCCATCCAAAAAGTCGAATCAGCCTTTGTTCTAGTTCATTTGGGGCACCAGTGACTTGGTACAATCCGCCGACGTTTTGTACAACAGCATTGAACGCTTCGGTATCCATAATCATTTCACCAATCCTTGACACTCTTCTTCACAGGCTGCATCGTGTGCTTCACACTTTTTCACCGTCCCGCGGAATCAACTTCAACAACCGCTCCACGATGTCGTCCGGGGTCACGCCTTCGGCCTCGGCGATGTAGTTCGTCATGATGCGGTGCCGCAGGACCGGCAGCGCCACCGACTTCACATCGTCGAGCGCGACGTAGGCCCGGCCCGTCATGATGGCCCGCGCCTTGGCCGCGAGGATGAGGTTCTGACCGGCCCGCGGACCGGCGCCGTAGGTCACGTACTTCTTCACGAAATCGGGAATCGGGTGCGGGTCGGCTTCGCCCGGTTGCGGTTTCGGTCGGGTGTAGCGGGCCAGCCGGGCCGCGTAGCGGATGACGTACTGCGCCGCCGGGATCTTCAGCACCAGCTCCTGCATGCTGAGGATTTCCGGCCCGGAGATCACCCGCAGCACCGGCTTCCTCGCCATGCCCGTCGTCGATTCGATGATCCGGCATTCGTCGTCTTCGAGCGGGTAATCGACCTTGATGTTGAACATGAACCGGTCCTGCTGCGCTTCGGGCAGCGGGTAGGTGCCTTCCTGCTCGATCGGGTTCTGCGTTGCCAATACGAAGAATGGATTCGGGAGCATGTGGCGTACCCCGCCGACGGTCACTTGGCGCTCCTGCATCGCTTCGAGCAAGGCCGCTTGCGTCTTCGGCGGCGTGCGGTTGATTTCGTCGGCGAGGACGATGTTGGCGAACAGCGGTCCCGGCACGAAGCGGAAGCCGCGCTGGCCGGTCGATTTGTCGTCGTAGAGGATTTCGGTGCCGGTGATGTCCGTCGGCATCAAGTCCGGGGTGAACTGCACCCGGTTGAAGCTGAGGTTCATGCCGTCGGCGAGGGTGCGGATCATCAGCGTCTTGGCGAGGCCGGGGACCCCGACGAGCAGGCAGTGGCCGCGCGACAGGATCGCGAGGATCAGTTGCTCGAGCACCGGTCGTTGGCCGACGATGATCTTCTCGCATTCGTCGAGGAGCCGCCGGCAGGTCGCGCGCAGTTGTTCGGAGGTGCGGACTTCGTCATCGCCCATGATGATGGGCACCAACTCGGGTTCATCCACGCTCGGGGGCTCCGGACCGATATGCTCCCTCTCCCGGCTTTGCGGGAGAGGGTTGGGGTGAGGGTGCTTGAAAGTAAGACCGGTCGCTCATGCTCATGCTCGCGGCTCTGAAAAACAAAACCCCTCACCCCCGGCCCCTCTCCCGCAAAGCCGGGAGAGGGGAGAATGAAATCTTACTCCCCCTCTCCGCTTCGGAGAGGGGTGGGGTCTGCGGACTGGGGCGGCGCGAATGCCCGGTTCACGGCGTCCATCAGTTTCTCGGTGGCGAACGGCTTGCGGATGTACTCGACGACCCCCAGATACTCCGCGTAGGCCTTGTGCCGGCTACCTTCGTTGGCGGTGATCATGATGAACGGCGGGGCGTCGGCCTTGCCTTTGAAGTGCTCGAGCACCGGGTAGCCGCCCATCCGCGGCATCATCATGTCGAGGATGACCAAATCGGGCTTCTTGTCGTAGATGGTGTTCTTCCCTTGGTGGCCGTCGTGGGCGTGGATGACTTTGTACCCTTGGCGTTCGAGCATCATCCGCAGGCCATCCACCAGTTCGCGGTCGTCGTCCACGATCAGAATCGTCTTCGCGTCGGCCATTCCCGTGCCCTCCTGTCCTTCGCAACCTCCCCTCAACTTATCAGCGCGGGGGGTGGCTCACAAGTTGCGGGTGGCTCACCCGTTCAATTCGGTCGCTTCTTCCCAATGCTCGTACAACTCCGGTAGCCGCGCATGCGCCTCGGCGATGTCGTGCATGAGTTCTTGCACACGCCCGCCATCGCGGTAGATCTCCGGCAGAGTCAGCGACGTTTCCATCTCCATCATCTTCGCTTCCAGCTCCGCGATTTCGGTTTCGAGTTCCCCGGCCTTGCGGTACGGGTACTTCCGTTTGCGCTTGCCGCCCGGCGTCGCGGCCGCGACTTTCGCGACCGTCTCTTTCTTCGGTGCGGATTTCTCGGCGGCTTCCTTGGCCGCGTTCTCGCGGTTCGCGCGCAGCAGCTCGTAGGTATCGAAGTTGCCGTAGACCATCTCGATGCGGTTCGGCTCGAAGACGATGAGCAGATCGACGACGCGGTTCAGGAAGTAGCGGTCGTGGCTGACGACGAGGCAGGTTCCCTCGTAATTCTTCAGCGCCTCTTCCAAGCTGTCGCAGGCCCACAGATCGAGGTGGTTCGTCGGTTCGTCGAGGATGAGCACGTTCGTCCCCGCGACCGTCAACTTCGCCAGCGCCGCCCGGCTGCGCTCCCCGCCGCTGAGTTCCTTCACCGGTTGGTCGCAGGTTTCCCCGTGGATGCCGAAGCTGCCGAGGAGGTTGCGCATCGTCTTTTCGGTGAGCGCGGGATCCGGCTCGGGCCAGACGGCGCGGATCACCGTCTCGTTCTCGTCGAGCAGTTTGAGGTGCTGATCCAAATAGCCGGTGAAGACGAGATGGCCGCGCTGGATGGTGCCGGTGGTCGGTTCTTCATCGCCGAGGAGCATCCGCAGCAGGGTCGTCTTGCCGCTGCCGTTGGCGCCCATGATGCCGAGGCGCTGACCGCGTTTGATGTCGAAGTTCAACCCCTCGAACAGCTTGTTGGAACCATAAGATTTGCCGAGTTCCTCGCAGTGGAATACGACATCGCCCGAACGCATCACGTCTTTGAAGTGAATGTTCGGCCCGCTCACCTTGGTCGGCTTCTCCAAACGGTCGAGCTTGTCGAGGGCCTTGACGCGCGATTGGGCCTGCTTGGCCAACTGCCCGTAGGCCGCGCGGCGGATGTAGTCCTCCTGCTTGCCGACGTACTCTTTCTGGGCCTCCCATTCCTTGAGTTGGCGGTCGAAGCGTTCGTCGCGCAGCCGGACGTATTGCTTGTAACTGCCGGGGTAACTGGTGATCCGCTTGGCGTGGAGTTCGATCGTCTTGTTCGTCACCTTCTCCAAGAAGTACCGGTCGTGGCTGACGATGATCATCCCCTGCGGTTGGCGCGCGAGGTAGCCTTCGAGCCAGCGCGTCGTGTCGATGTCGAGGTGGTTGCTCGGTTCGTCGAGCAGCATGATGTCCGGCGCCGACAGCAGCAATTGCGCGAGCAGAATCCGGCGCTGCTGACCGCCGCTGAAGCTGACGATCTCGCGGTGGAAGTCCTGCTTCAGGAAGCCGAGGCCGGTGAGCACGTCGTCGACTTTGTGGTCGAGGGTGTAAGCGTCGTTGGCCGCGAGGAGTTCGTTCAAGCGGTCGTATTGATCGGCGAGTTGCTTCTGTTCAAGCGGATCTTCGCAATGTGCCATCTTGTCGGCGACGGTATGAAGCTCCTCTTGGGTCGCCAGCAGCTCGTCGAAGGCGCTCTTGGCTTCTTGAAACAGCGTGCGGCCGGCCGGAAAGCGGGCGACTTGCCGGAGTAGGTCGAGCCGCGCCCCGGCGTGCCGCTTGACACTGCCGCCTTCGGGTTCATCTTGCCCCGCGAGGATCCGCATCAGCGTGGTCTTGCCGGCGCCGTTGGGCCCCACGAAACCGATCCGCTCCCCGGCGTGGAGTTCGAGCGACACCTCCTCGAAGAGCGGGGTCGCATCGTAGCCGCGGGAGACGTTCGAACAGGACAGCAACAGCATGGGCGGACGAACCGGGTGAAAGAAGCGTCCCGACACGCTACAATTGTATCGAAGCGATCGCGGGGACGGGTGCTCACCACTCCCCGGTCAGCGACGGATCTCCGGAGATTCGACATGTCCTTTGACGGTCACGTTCACAACGGTGTCGTCGTTTTCGACTCGCCCGCCCCACTCGCCGAGGGAACCGAAGTCCGAGTCGTCCCCACGCACGCTGGCGAGACACCGCTGAAACGGAGTCTGCTCGAGCGCCTGGGCGATGTCGTGGGCCAAGTGGACGGCTTGCCCCCCGATGCGTCCCGGAATGTGGATCACTACTTCTATGGGCACCCGAAGAAATGAACGTCGCGTTTGCGGATACCTCCTTTTACGTGGCCATTCTGGGCCCGCGGGATGCATGGCACGACCGGGCCGTATCCTTTGCCGCGGAGTTCACGGGCCGGATCGTCACGACGGAGTTCGTCCTCGTCGAAGTCGGCAATTTTTTCTGCCGTGGGCGTGGACGGGTGCAGTTCGAGGCTTTGGTCGATAACCTCGATCGGGCGGAAGACATCGAAATCATCCACGCATCGGCGGAGTTGTTCCGCGAAGGATTCGCTCTCTGCAAATCGCGGTGCGATATAGAGTGGTCCTTCACCGATTGCATTTCGTTCGCCGTGATGCGCCGATCCGGAATCGCCGAAGCGCTCAGCGCCGATCACCACTTCGAACAAGCGGGTTTCAGTATTGTGTTCGCGTGAACGCTACTCGATCAACCACCGACCCCACGGAGCCTCTTTGATGAAACTGCAGCTCTCATTCCTCGCGGCACTGGTACTCACGACCGGCCTTCGAGCCGACGATTGGCCCCAGTGGATGGGGCCGAAGCGCGACAACATCTGGCGCGAAGAGGGCATCCTCGAGAAGTTCCCCGCCGGTGGCCCGAAGAAATTGTGGACCGCCCCTCTATCCGGGGGTTACGCCGGCCCCGCCGTCGTCGGCGACCGCTTGTACGTCACCGACTATGTGAAGAAGACCGGCGAGACGGACGAAGGGAACTTCGACCGCAAAGAGACCACCGGCACCGAGCGCGTCTGGTGCCTCGACGCGACCACCGGCAAGCAAGTTTGGAAGCACGAATACCCGGTGAAGTACGCCATCAGCTATCCCGCCGGACCGCGGGCCACGCCGACCGTCGATGGCGAACTCGTGTACACCCTCGGCGCCGAAGGCAAGCTCATCGCCTTCGCTGCCAAGGACGGCAAGATCGTCTGGCAGAAGGAACTCAAGGAACTTTACAAGACGCGCTCGGCCCTGTGGGGCTACGCGGCGCACCCGATGATCGACGGCGACAAGCTCATCACCCTCGCCGGCGGCGAAGGGAGCCACGTCGTCGCCTTCGACAAAAAGACCGGCAAGGAACTCTGGAAGAGCCAATCGCAGAAGGAGCAGGGCTACAGCCCGCCGACGATCATCACCGCCGGCGGCGTCCGCCAGCTCATCGTCCCCGGGCCGACCGCCATCCGCGCTCTCGACCCCGAGACCGGCAAGCGCCTCTGGAGCGAAGCCTACGATGCCACCAGCGGCTCGGTCATCATGACGCCCATCGTTTACAAGGACTACCTCTACTTCGGCGGTTACCAGTCGAAGAATATCCTGCTCAAGCTCGCCAAGGACAAACCCGCCGTGACGGTCGAGTGGAAGGACAAGCCGAAGTCGGGTATTTCCGCGGTCAACGTGCAACCCTTCTTGCAAGACGACACCCTGTACGGCTTCGACGACAACGGCACCATGTACGCCGTGGAACTGCCCAGCGGCAAGCGCTTGTGGGAGAGCACCGACCTCGTCGGCGGCGCCGCCAAGGGGTCGGAGACGGCGTTCCTCGTGAAGAACGGCGGCCGCTTCATCAGCTTCACCGAGAAGGGCGACCTCGTGCTCTGCAAGCTGAGCAAAGAAAAGTACGAGGAGATCGACCGGGCGAAGGGGATCATGAAGACGACGAACACGGCGTTCGGCCGGCCGGTCGTCTGGTGCCCGCCGGCCTACGCCAACAAGCGGATGTACGTCCGCAACGACAAGGAAATCGCCTGCTTCGATTTGGCGAAGTAGGGGGCCACGACAGGATATAATCGGGAGCACGACACGAGTCCAACTTGGGAGTTCGCCGAATGCTCCGCCTCGCTTGCATCGTTTCGACCGTTCTCGCCGGTTCCGCGCTCGCCGCGGAGCCGGCGGAGTTCACCTCCTTCCCCGACCTCACCTATGCGACCTTCGGCGACGAGAAGCTGAAGCTCGATCTCGTAGTGCCGAAGGGGCCGGGGCCGCACCCGTGCGTCGTCTGCTTCCACGGCGGCGCGTGGAAGGCCGGCAACCGCAAAGACCTGACCAAGCCGACGCTCTTCGCACCCGGCGGCAAGGAGAAGGGGACGGAGTTCAGCCTGCTGGAAATGCTGGCGCGGAAGGGGTACGCCGCGGCGAGCGTCTCGTACCGGCTGGCCCCGCAGAACAAGTTCCCGGCGCAGATCGAAGACGCGAAAACCTCCGTGCGCTACCTGCGGACGAATGCGAAGAAGTACGACTTCGACACCGAGCGCTTCGCCGCCCTCGGCTTCTCGGCGGGGGGCCACCTCGCGGCCCTGCTCGGCACTACCGATTCGACCGCCGGTTTCGACGGCAAACTTTACCCCGGCGTGTCGAGCCAAGTGCAAACCGTCATCGACTACTTCGGCCCGACGCAGCTCGCGCTCTTCGCCGAGACGCCCGGTGTCGCCGACATTTTCATGGTGCCGCTACTCGGCAAGGAATGCCGGACCGATGCGAAGTGCTACACGAAAGCGTCGCCCATCGAGTACGTGAGCAAGGCCGCGCCGCCGACGCTGATCATCCACGGCAACCTCGACTTCATCGTGCCGATCATCCACTCGGAGCGCTTCCACGAGAAGCTGAAAGCCGCCGGGGTGAAGACGGAGTTCTTGGTGATGAAGGGGAAGGGCCACGGCTGGACGGGCGACGCGACCGAGACCTCGGCGAAGGCGCTGGTCAAGTTCTTGGACGAGAACTTGAAGGCGGTGAAGAAATGAGTCCGTCGTCATTCGTCATTCGTGCTCCGCCGATTGGATTCCACGCGCGATATTGATCTTCGCCACGATGGTTCTCCCGCTCGTCGGCCACGGTTGCCACGGGGACGATGTCGACCATGAGCCGGGGATTATTCCGGCGCCGCGACCGGAAGCGGGGGAGGCCCGAACCGTGCCCGCCGCGCCGCCAACGCCGCATCCGCGATGAACACCACCACGGCGACCCAGACGCAGCCGATCGACGCCCACCGCGCCGGGCCCATCGCTTCGCCCATGTAAAACACCGCGAGCAGGAACTGCACCGTCGGCGAGATGAACTGGATGAACGCCTGCGTCAGCAGCGGAATCCGCCGGATGCTCAGGGTGTACGTCAGCAGCGGCACCACCGTCAACACGCCGCTGAGCATGAGCATCGCGTTCGTGCCCGCGTCCGATCCGAACGCCGATTCGCCGATCGATTCCCGATAGAGCAAGTAGCCCGCGGAGGGCAAAATCATCAGCAGCGTTTCCACGGTCAACCCCGTGAGGCTGTCCACCGCGATCACCTTCCGCACCAACCCGTACAGCCCGAACGTGATCGGCAGCGCCACGGCCAACCCGGTGAACTTCCCTTCGCTGATCGAGGGAATCGCCACGCCGAGGACGATGAGTCCGAGGGCGGGGTAGTGCGCCCGGCGGAGCCGCTCGCCGAGGAAGAGGGTGGCGAGACAGGCGTTGACGAGCGGCAGCATGTAGTAGCCGAGGCTCGCTTCGGCGACGTGCCCGCCCACGGTCGCGTAGATGTAGAGCAGCCAGTTGATCGCGAGGAGGGTGGCGCTCAGCAAGAGGGTGAGCACCAGTCGGCGATCGCGCAAGACGCCGGTGAACGTGGCCCAGCCGCCGGGTTGCAGCGCGACCAGCGTGAGCACGATGGGGAACGACCAAACGATGCGGTGAGCGAGGATTTCGCCGGCGAAGACGCCGCTCATGGCGTGGAAGTAGACGGGGATCAGGCCCCAGATGGTGTACGCGATCAACCCGTAGATCAGGCCGAAGCGGAACTGCGAACGGGCGTCGTGCACGGAGAAACTTCCTCGGATTTGTTGGAGTTCAACCTTTAGGTTGTTCCCCGTCGGCCCGAGTCTTCGAGGCCCGACCCACACCTTCACCACTCGTTGGCAGACGAAGAACAACCTAAAGGTTGAACTCCAACGAAGACCCTCATCCTTCCCGCACCAACGGGCGCACGGCCACCCAGACGGCCCAAGCCCGGGCCGGCAAGCCGCCCGCATCCGCGGCGAGGCGGCGGGCGACCTTGACGAACCACCGCCCGGCGCCGATCGGCACATCGGCCAGTGGACACGCCCCGGCCGCGGCTTTCAGATCTTCGCGCGCTTCGCGGAAAGCCTTCCCTTTCTCTTTCTCAGCCGCCTGCTGCACCATCACCAGCGCTTCCGCCATCGCGAGCAGCAACTTCGTGCCATCGGGCAGCCCGAGCGGGTCGATGTCGTCCAAGAATCCGTTCGCGGCCTCGGTGTTGCCGCGAGTCGCCTCGGCGATCGCGAGCCAAGCGCTCATGTCGGGGGGCAGATCGTCCGGGGCTTTCGCGTGGCCGGCCCGCAACGCGGCTTCCGCTTCGGCGTCCTGCCCTTGGCCGCGGTGGGCGTCCGCGAGCGCCCGCATCATCCACGCTTCACAATCGGGCCGCGACGGCCAGTCTTGCAACCACGCGACGGCCAAGCCGTGCCGCTTCGCCTTGGCCAGAATCGCCCCGGCCCGCGCCCAGCCGTCGTCGGTGTCGCGCAGCAACTCGCTGAACCGCTGGACGGTCGCGGTCGCGGTCTCGGATTGACCGAGGGCGGTGTAGCCCGTGGCGAGCACGAGTGCCGCTTCGCGCGCGGCGTCGGGGTTCCGCCCCGCGATCTCCCGCAGGCGGTCGCTCACCTTCACGGGTTGGCCGGAAGTCAGCAAGCGCTCGGCCCAGATCCCGGCGGCGTGGGACGATGTTCCCGGCCGATCGAGGGCCCGCGAAAGCTCGTCGTCGATTTCCGATCCCCAGCCCTGCTCGTCGAACTCGCGGGCCGAATCTCGCAGCAGCGACTTCGGGATGTTTTCGTCTTCGATCAGCCCGCGCATCAGCGCCCGCGCCTCGGCGAGGTTGCGCTGCCGCACCGAGAGTTGCACCGCGCGCAGTTTCAGAAGTGGCCCGTCGGCGTGTTCGCGCAGGGTGGCGAGGGTGCGCTCGGCGCCGCCGAGGTCGTCGGTCGCGAGTTGCTCGGACATCAGTTGATGGCCGGCGGCGCCGAAGTTCGGATCGATTTGGAAGGCTTGCTCGTAATCGTCTTTGGCGCCGCGGTGGTCGCCGAGGATGCGCTTGGCTTCGCCGCGGATGCCGTAGGCGTAAGGGTCGCCGGGCGCGAGCCGGACGAGTTGGTTGGCCGCTTCCAAGCACTCCTTGTGCTGGCCGAGGTCGTCGTGCCAGTGGGCCAGTTGGCGCCAGCCCCATGTGTAATCCGGGTCTTCCTTCAAGCATTCGGCGATCAGTTCGATGGCCTTGACACGTTCGCCGCGCTGGGCTTCGATCCACGCCAGCCGGCCGCGCAGCGTCAGCGGTTTGGGTTGGATCGCGGGGGCTTCGCAAGCGCGGCGGGCCTCGTCGAACTGACCGGCGCGAGTGAGTTGCTCGGCCTTGCGGTCGTGGGCGGGGAGGAAGTTCGGGTACTCGCGGATGGCCGCATCGCAGGCGGCGACGCGCTCGCCGATGGCCTCGGTTTCGGCCGCGGGGGTGTCGAGCCAGAAGATCGCGGCCCACGGGTTGAACTCCTCGCCGCTGCGCCACGCCGTCGCCAGCGTTTCGATGGCGATGTCTTCCCAACCGCCGCGGCGCATCTCGGCCATGGCCATTTGCAAGAGCGTCGGCGAGCCTTCGCCGGCGGTGAAGGCGAGATCGCGGAAGGTGCGTTCCCCGAGGGCCGCGTCGGTGGTGCGCACCGCGTAGATCAACTGCTTGATCAAGCCCTCCGGCCCGGCGAGGTGTTCTTGAAGGACGGCGAGGGCGGTGCGGGCTTCCTTCAACTCGCCGTCGGCCAAGCAGGCGTCGAAGAGGATCGCGGCCGCCGGGGAGTAGCCGGGGTGCAGCCGCAGGGCCTCGCGCAGATCCCCTTTGCCGCCGTCGCGGTCGCCGGTGAGCAGTTTGGCTTCGCCGAGCATCGTCAGCGGCGTCGGGTGCTCGGGGCGCAGTCGGCACATTTCATCGGCGGCTTCGCGGTACGCCTCCGCCTTGCCGGTGTCGTTGAACCACTCGGCGAGTTGCTGCCAGCCCCAGTAGTAACCGGGGTCGACCGAAACGAGCGCTTGCATCATCGGGATGGCGGCGCCGTAGTTCCCCCGGCGAGCCTCGACCCACGCCGCGCGCCCTTGGAGAACCAACGGCAGGTTGTCGAGCAGCGGGGCCGGTTGCAGCGCCGCCAGCGCCTCGTCGAACCGGCCGACATCGGCGAGGCGCTCGGCTTTCTATTCGTACGGCTCGGGGTTGGTCGGCTCGAGCGCGGCGGCGCGGTCGAGCACTTCGAGCGCCTCGGGCGTTTGGTCGTATTTGTTGAGGAATCGCGCGAGCTTGAGGAAGACGCGCGGGTCGCCGGCGCGATCCTGCGCGAGATCGCGGGCGAGGTTCAGCGCCGCGTCGGGCCGTTCGACGCGCTCCCCCCAGTTGGCGACGGCGCCCCACGCCCAGTCGTACCCCGGTTCGTGCCGCACCGCTCGCTCGGCGGCCGCCAGCGCTTCTTCGCCGCGGTCCGATTCCCAGAGTTGCTCCGCGAGGAAGCCGTGGGCCAACGGGTCGAGCGACGCCTTCGCCAAGTTCGTTTCGAGCACCGCCAGCGCCTCGTCCCGCTCCCCGGCTTCCGTGAGGGCGTCCGCCAAGTCCTTGGCCGGCGGTGTCCAACCCGGCGTGCCCCGCACCGCTTGCCGCAGCGCCTCGATGCGATCTTCGGTCGCATCTGCGCGGCCGCAAGCTTCGGCGAGATCCATCCAGAGCCGCGACAACAGCGGGAAGTGCGCGGTCGCTTCCTTCGCCAGCGCCGTCGCCTCCGGCTCGCGGTGCATCATGATGAGCTGCTGGATCACGATCGACCACGCTTGCCAGAGGTCGGGCCGCTCTTCCAAGAACTCTTCGAGTTCGGCGAAGAATCGCTCCTGTTCCTCGGGGTCTTCGATCAGCGGCAGCATCTGGTCGCGGTAGGCGAGCAGGCCGTCGCCGTTGGTCGGTTGAACGTGCAGTTGATCCGCGATGAAGCGCAGGGCAGCCTTCTTCTCCTTGGTGCCGCGGGCCGTCTGCACGAGTTCGACGATGGCGAGTTCATGGTCGATGTTCTTCGCCAAGCCCTGCCGGAAGATCTCGCACGCTTCGTCGCCGCGATCCGCCCGGCGGGTGACGTTCGCCAGCACCGCGTACTGGGAGGGGTGCTCCGGCTCGAATTCCGCGGCTTTCCGCGCCGCGGCCAACGCCGGCTCGATCTCGCGGCGCTCGCCGTGGAACAGCGCGAGTTGGCGGTGCGCCCACGCGTCCCTCGGGCAGGCTTCCAATAGGTCGTCAATAGCGTCCTTGGCGGTTTCGTCCGATTCGCCCGTCAACCACTCGGCGCGGAGCTTGAGCAGCGGGTGGTAATGCGGGAAGCGGCGGGCGCGCTCGGCGAGGTAGCGCTTGGCCGCCGCTTTGCCCTCGGTGTCGGCGAGCAATCCGACGATGAGCCGGTGAACCTCCGGGTTCAACGGATCGTGGTTGTCGTGATCGCGGAGGTCGACCAACGCCGCGCGGTAGTTCGGTTTGGTGCGGTTCAACCGGGCGGATGACTTCAGCCAGAGTTTCTTCGGCGCCGACAAACGGGCTTCGGCCAGTTCGAGTTCCGCCTCCGCGAACTTGCCGTGGTTCATCCATTGTTCGGCGCGGAAGATCCGCAACTCCGACAGGGTGACCTTCGGAGCCGGTTCGTCGGCGCCCGACTCGATCGCGGGATCGAGCGTTTCCAGTTTCTCGATGGCTTTGTCGAGTGCGGTGCGGGCGAACTCCGGCTCGCCGCGCTCGACGAGCGCCGCGTGCAGCGAGCGCACCGCCGCGGCGGAAGGGACCTCGGCCCGCGTGGCCCGCCGCTGAAGGAGTCGCACCGCTTCGGAGATCTGCCCCGTGGCCCGCGCCACCCGCAGGTAGACGTCCGCGAATTGCTCCTCGCGGTCGTCGAGGCAACAGGCGAAGCGGTTGAGTTCGACCGCCTCGGCGAAGCGCTGTTGCTCCCACCACTGGGCGCCGAGCAGGAAGTAGCCGGCCGCGGCGTGCGGCCGCACCTTCAGCGACAGCCGCAGCAAGCGCTCGGCTTCGTTCTGCTCGCGCGGATCGGCCAGCAGGACTTGGGCGAGCGATTGGATCAGGACCGGATCGGCCTCCGCCCGGCCGCCCGCGACCCGCAGGAACGCGGTGCGCTCCGCCAGCAGCCCGAGTTCGCGCAGGGCGTTGGCCTTCACCATCGAGAAGGTGGCGTCGTACGGGAAGTCGAGCAGGAGCCGCTCGGCCGCTTCGAGCAGCAGCACGGGGTGCTGGGTCGCCTTGGCCCACGCGAGCTGGGCGATCTTCGTCCACGGCCGATCGGGGAACTCCGCGAGCAGGCCGTCGAGGTGCGCTTTCGCCGCCGGGTAGTCCTTCGCCGCGAGGTCGGACTGCATCGCGTGGAGGGCGTCGAGCACATCGGCATCGGGGAAGTCGATGCCGTCGAGTTTTTCGGCTTCGCTGCGCGGCACGGCGACGAGACAGCGCGGCCCCGTCGGGCGGAAGCGCTTGAACATCGCGATCAGCGGCGCTTCGACCGGTTTGCGCTCGAGCGTTTCCGCGAAGAAGAGCGAGCCGCGGGTGTCGTCGGCGCCGATGACCAACCGCGTCTGGCCGAAGCCGGTCTCGACGAGCGTCACTTGGAACAGGATCTCGCGGCCGATGAGTTCATTGACCACTTCGGCCGTGAGTGTGAATTCCCGCGTGTGCCAGCCGGCGGACTCGAAGCGCCGGCGCTCGGCGGAATCGGGGATACCATCGAGCGGCCCGGTCGATTCCCCCGCGGGGAGATCCAGCGGCTGCTTCCAGAAACGGCCGAGCATCTGCGGGACGGTCGGCGGAGTGCGGTCGTAGCTCAAATCGACGGGCAGGATCACCCGCGTCGGTTCGGTCGGCGCTTGCAGCTTCAACCGCTCCGCGAAGTCGGGGTAGAAGGTTTCGTCGTCGTCCTTCACCAGCCGGGCCTGCGCTTCGGCCTCGGGCATCTCGCCCGAAAGGTAGGCGATGTCGGAGCGCCGGGCCGCGAGCCAATCGCGAAGTTCGGGTTCGAGCAGCGGCGAGAGTTCCGCGTAGCGCTCCACGCTCCGGCGCGCGTCGGCGACGCGGCCGAGGTCGAGTTGCACGGCCGCGAGTTGGGCCAGCACCAAGCCGCTTTCGAGGTGATCCGCGGCTTCGGTCAGGAACGCGCAGGCTTCCTCGGTTCGACCTTTGCGGATGAGCAAATGCCCCACCGCTTGGACGCCGGGGCGGAACCACGGTTGCAACTCGAGCGATTGCCGCGCGGAGACGAGAGCGTCGTCGAGCTTCTCCTGGAATTCGAGGACGCTGGCGCGTTCGACGAAGTGCCACGGCCGGATCGGCGCCATCGCTTCGGACTGGCCGAGGAATTTTTCGGCGCGGTCGAAGTCGCGGAGGCGGGCCGCGGTGAACGCTTGCAGTGCCAGCCAATCGGCACGGAGTTCCGGCGACGCTTCGCCCCAATCGGTGTGGTTGCGTTGGAAGTACCAACCGGCGAAGGGGCCGAAGTGTTCGAGCCGGTAGCGGGCGTGGTAGTAGACCGCTTCGGGATAAGCCGGGCTTTCGCGGTAGGCGAGGATGTGCAACTGCCGGCCGAGGCGGGGGGCGCCGAGTTGCATGGCCAAGCGGCCGGCGATGAGCCGCGCGGCCGGGCCGGCCCATCCCCGCAGCGGGCCGAACTCGCGGCCGCGGTCGAAGGCCGCGCGGTATCGCCCCTGCTGGTAGAGCTCTTTGATGGCGGCGATGTCGCCGGACGCGATGTCCACAGCTGGGGTGGGGGTCGATTCCCGCGGCACGGTGCGTCCTTCGGAGGCGGGTCGGGGGTCGGGCGGAAGTCGGGCGGTCATCAGGCGGGCGGATCGCTCGGCGGCATCACGTGGGCCAAGTGGCCGACTTGGCCGAGGATGTTCCCGAGTTGGGCCAGCCGCACGCCGTACTTGTCGAGGAATTCCGCCATGGCGAATTCCGATTCCAACTCGACCGCGTCCTCCCCGGTCAGTTTATCGGTCGCGTCCCGCAAGAGTTCGAGGTACGCCCGCTCCACGCCCGGCAGCACACCTTTGCATTGACCCGGCAACTCGGGGAACTCCTTGGCCCAGCGGTTGTAGAAGTTCTGCCAGCGGATCTTTTCGTCCCCGGCCGCTTGCTGGGCCCGCAGCAACCCGATCTGCTCGCGCTGGAGTTCGACCAACTGGCGGAGGAGATCGGCGGTTTCGCCCGACGCGAACCCCCCGGGGGGCGCATCGGGCAGGCGCAGCATCGGCGAAGCGACAATGATCGAAGCGTCCATTCGGGCGGTACTCATCGGGCCAAGCGAGCCTATTCTGGACATTATACGGCCTCGCGCCGGAACAGCACCCACGAGAAGCTTTCGGTTCGCAACTCTGGAATTTGGCTCGGTGATACACTCGCCCGCAGTAGAAGAAGGCGACGAAATGCGAAGGGTGCGACAAAGTTTTCTGGCAGCTTGTCGGCCGGAAAACGGCCGACAAGCTGCCAGAATGAGAGGACACCATTCGGAGCGGGTCCGACAACGTTTCTGACAGTGCCAGAATCCGTCGGCGCACCCAAATGCGAAAGTGGGCTACTCTAACTTCAGTGAGTGAGGTATTCAACCCACCTGTTTCATAGCTGTTAAGGGTCGGGTGACTTACGAGATACCGGACGCTTCGCCCGATTCGAACCACCCGACCCTTGACAGGGTTCGGCTCGCCTTCCGCGCCTTGATTCCGCAACTCCGCCGCCCTACTATTCGACAACCTTCCCAAGCACCCACTACGACGCGCCGGCCGGCGCATATGATGGCAGGTAGGCGAAGACGCGTGCGTGCGGACGAGCCGACCGACGGAGACGGCACCGATGTATGAACGATTCACAGACCGCGCCCGAAAGGTGATGCAGCTCGCCAACCAAGAGGCCCAGCGCTTCAACCACGAGTACATCGGCACCGAGCACATCCTGCTCGGGCTGGTGAAGGAAGGCTCGGGCGTGGCCGCGAACGTGCTGAAGAACCTCGACGTGGACCTGCGGAAGATCCGGCTCGAAGTCGAGCGCATCGTCCAGCACGGGCAGGGCGGGGATCAAGTCGTGATGGGGCGATTGCCGCACACGCCCCGCGCCAAGAAAGTCATC
>JANOSQ010000713.1:0-1662 GCA_031415915.1 Fimbriiglobus sp.
AAGAGTTTGCCCCCTTCGTGCGGCGATTGTCCCGACGGTTTCGTGATCAGAATGCTCTTTTCCGGTTCGACGGTGTCGATCCGACGACCGGCGAATTCGCGGACGAGCGCTTTGAAGTCGGACTCGGGGTCGTACCCGCGCAGCGAGAGTTTGAAGCCGTTCTGCCCCAAGCCCTTCCCGTGACACGCGCCTTGGTTACAACCCGCTTTCGTCAGCACCGGCACGACTTCGTTCAAGTACGAAGGGGTATCGGCCACAGCCGATGGGAGCGAGGCCAACGCGAAGTATCCAAACGCGAGCGGAAGGCGGAGCATGAGAAGGGCACTCGGCAGGCGGGTGGAGGTATTCTAGCCCACACCCCGAATCGGTGCAACCGAGTGCCGTGGGGTGCGCCAACGGATTCTGGCACAGTCCGGTGGAAACGGGGGTGAAGCGGCCCGAAATCGAGTTCAGCGAGAACACACACACCCTCGCGTGAACTCGATTGCAAAACGCTGAACTCGATTTCCGATCGCTGAACAGACCATGCGCCGCAAGGGGTTGGGGCGAGTCGAATCGGCGTAAGTCGGGGATGTGCAGTGGGCGGGATCGGCTGAACAGACGGCGCTGGTCGCCGACCGCGAAGCTCACGCAGCCGGCTCGCCATCTTCCCGGATGTTCAAAGGGGTTTACGAGCCGGATGCGTGAGCGACGGACCGACTGCCCGCGTCCACGATTCGGAGCTGCGCGTACGCCTTGCGATCCGTCGCTCACGCGTCCGGCTCGTCTGCGACCGCTGGCAAATCTTTCTGGCAACCCACTGCTGTGCCAGTTCGATCCGGGCGCCCGCGGCGTTCCGCTTCACGGCCCAGCGGACGCACGCGGCTCCGATGAGCCGAGATCGCGCAACCCCGATGCCCCCCTCAACTCCCGCTCCCACTCTTCCGCTTGATCCAAAAACTGCGAGCGCACGTCGTTCACTTCCCAGCGGTCGTCCGGTTTCAGGTAGAACTGCGGTTCGCGCGGGTCGTCGCCCTCGGGAACCCGCAACGGGAGTACAATCGCCTCGGTCGCAGTCCGGCGGGCGATCTCTTTCCCTCCGTTCAGTTCCAGCGTCGTGATCGCCACCTCCCGCACGCCCAGTTCTTCGCCACGCAGGATCGCCATCACATCCGCCGGTCGCGTGATCGCCCCGATTCGTTCCCCGGCCGTCCGCCCACCCGCGCGGCGGACGATCAACGGCAGATGTACAAACTCCTCGTACAACCAAGGGCGGTGAGGGCCGATGATGCCGTGCTCGCCCAAGGGATATCCGAAGTCGGAGGTGACGAGCCAATCGGCCGAGTCGTGGCATTGGAATTCGCGGAAGCGCTCGAAGAGCCAGCCGAGTTCGGCGTCGAGTTGCGTCACCACCGCGGCGAAACTGCGATGCAGAAGCTCCCACGATGCCAGATCATCCCGGTCGAACCAACCGGTGGGCGGATGGCTCCATGGCTCCGGCGATGCGGCGTCGGGGTCTTCTTCCAACAAGTCTTCCAAGTAAACCCCGAAGAGTTCCGCGGGGACGTGCCACGGGGGGATCAGCCGATCGAGTTCGAGGACGAGCAGCCAATCGTCGAGCTTCGCGACCTTCGCCAGCACTTTCGGGAGCAGCGCGTCGAGTGCCTCGGCGGGGTTCGCGCC
>JANOSQ010000714.1:0-3676 GCA_031415915.1 Fimbriiglobus sp.
CGCCGTCGCGGTCGCGGTCTCCTCGGTATCGACGACGACGAGCGCGGCTCCGGGTGGGCAGTAGCGCTCGATGTGCCGGGGGTGCGTCGCGACGGGATCGCTGCCCCAGAAGATCACGAGGTCGGCCCGCTGCTTCACTTCGCCGAGGGTGCAGGTCGATTCGCCGACCTGCTGGAGCGCGACAATCGACGGGGCGTGGCCGCTGCTGGCGGTCGTGTCGATGGTCGCCCCGAGGAAATCGGCGAGGGCCACGGCCGCCCGCTGGCCTTCGGTCGTGCTGCGGGACAATCCGTAGATCTGCGGCGCCCGCGATGCTCGGAGAATTGCGGCCGCGCGTTCGTAGGCGGTCGCCCAATCCACCGCGACGCCGTCGATCTCGGGTTGAACGCCGATTTGCTCGGATTGGCCGAGGAACCAAGGCCGCGCCAATTCGCACGCCCCCGCGGCATCCACGATCCGCCCGCCCTCGACGACGATACGGAGGTCGTCGCAGACGCACCCGCAGACGGTGCAAGCCACATCGGAGAAGGTGCGCGGGGGCATGGGGCTTATCATAGCGTATCGTTCAGAATCCAACCGCCGTTGACACTTTCGCCCGCTCCCCGATAAGCTCTACAGATGGGAATGGTTCGCACCGCGTTGCCTTGGATCCTCGGAATCCTGATCGCCGCCGTCGTGCTCGGGTTGCCGGGGCTGCACTACCGGTACACCTACGAACAGACCAAACGGCTGCGCGTCGTCACCGACGGCAAGTTCTACCGCTCCGGGCAACTGCCCGCATCCGGCTTCCGCGATGCCAGTCGGCTCTACGGGATCAAGACCGTCATCAATCTCCAAGAAGAAGCCCGCGATCCGCTGATCCCCGAACGGGCGTTCGCCAATCCGTCGGTGCGCCAGAGCGACGTGCTCGCCGGACTGGGCGTGAACGCGATCTCCCTCGACGGCGGCGTGCTCGAAGCTAACCCCCAACCCGGCCGGCGGCCCGCCGTCATCGACGAATTCCTGGAAGTGGTCGATGCCATCCGCGACACCTGCTGGAAGCGCGACATCCCGCACCCGATCCTGATCCACTGCAAGGCGGGCCTGCACCGCACCGGCTTGCTCACCGCGATTTACCGGTTGGAATACGAGGATCGGAGCCTGCCCGAAGTCATCGAAGAATTGAAGGCCAACGGCTTCGGCACCTACGCGGCCACCGAATCGAACGATTACATCAAGCGCTTCTTGATCGACTATCAGAAGGGCCTCCGCTGGCCCGGTGGCAAGCCGGCCAAACCCAGTCCCAAACCGGCCGAAGGCGGTGCCCCGTGACGATCCTCGACCGGATGTACTTCGTCAAGTTCATCCAGAACTACCTGATCGTACTCGCCTGCCTGATGAGCTTGTACATCGTGGTGGATCTCTTCACGAACATCAACGACTTCGCCAATCAGAAGCGCGGCATCGTGGCCATGGCCCAACACGTCGGCGGCTATTACGCGGTGCAGGCGACGCTGATCTTCGACAAACTCAGCGAGTTCATCACGATCATCGCGGCGGTCTTTACCATTTCGGGGATGCAACGCGGCAACGAACTGCTGCCCCAACTCTCCGCGGGGGTGCCGACGCTCCGCGTGATCCGGCCCATCCTGTTCGGTTCGCTTTTGAGTTTGTCCCTCGGGCCGATCAACACCGAGTTGCTGATCCCGCGGATTTCGGACGTGCTGACGGTACCGCGAGACGACCCGGAATTGCGGAAGCCGACCAAGGTGCGCGGCGCCTACGACAACGCCACCAAAGAGCACTACGTCGGCGACGACGCCTACCGGCGCGAGTTGAAAGTGATGAAGTTCGAATACACCTCCCCGGCGGATGCGCGAGGGGGACTGATCCACATCACCGCGGCCGAGGCCGTGTATATCCCGGAGGGTTCGGCGAAGCTGTCGCGCGGCTGGCAACTCTACAACGCCAGCCCCGAGGCGATCCCCGACCCGCTACCCGAAGGACTCGTGCGAATCGGACCGGGGCAGTACTTCCTCAAATCGCGCGATGTCGACTTCGAGACCATCGTCCGCCGGCCGACGTGGTACCAGTTCGCCCCGACCGACGAGCTTTGGGACATGTTGAACAAGCCCGAAGCGGGTCGGCAGCAAAACGTCGCCGTGCTCTTCCACGTCCGGCTGACGCGGCCGATCATCGGGGCGCTCATGGTGCTGTTGGGGCTGGCGATCAACCTGCGCGATCAGAACCGGCACGCGTTCGTCTCGGCGGGCTTGTGCCTCGTGGTCGTGGCGCTGTTTTACGCCGCCCGCTTCGGCTGCAAGTACCTCGGCGAGCACGATGTGCTACCCCCGCCGTTGGCCGCGTGGCTACCCGTGATGATCTTCGGCCCGATCATCCTCGGGATGTTCGATGCCGTGCACACGTAGGGATCCGATCGCAGACGAGCCGGATGCGTCAGCGACGGACCGCATGCCCCTCGGCGAGTTCCGAATCGTGTCTCAATGCAATCGGTTTGTCGCTCACGCGTCCGGCTCGACTACTTCAGCGGTATCTGCAGGAACTCCTCGAACGCTTTCGCATCGTTGATCTTCCCCTCGGCGTAAACGGCGACGACCTTGGCCCCTGTCGGCGTCGGTTGGAAGATCGCGTAGAGCGGGAGTTGCTCGGTGCCGAAGGCCGCTTTCTGGAAGCCGAGATTGGCTTTCGTCGCTTCCGCCTTACGCTCGGCCGTGCTCGGCGCTTTCGAGTAAAACTCGGCGGGCACGTCGTCCGTGTACATCTGCACGAGGACGTACTTCTCCAACAGCGGGCGAACCTTGGGGAAGACCTCGCGCTCGTTGGCTTTGCAGTTCGAGCAGGTCACGCCAGTGAAATCGACGAAGACCAGTTTCTGATCGGTGCGGGCTTTGTCGATGGCATCGGGCAAGTCGGCGCTCCAAGGAAGCTCCGCGCTGCCGCTGGTCGGCTCGGGGAGAAGGAACGCATCGACCCAGGCGAAGACGACGCCGCCGGGGCGTTGGCCTTGGCCCTCGCTATTCTTGAACAGCCCCGGCATGAGGTAGATCCCGAAGCCGAGGAACATCATGGCGAAGACGAGGCGCGGGACGCCGAGCGTCGAGCGCTCTTCGTCGTGCGGCAGGCGGAAGATGCCGAGCAAGTACAAACCCGTGGCGATGGCGACGATCACCCAACCGGCGAGGACGAGGTCGTAGGTGAAGTAGGTCGGTTGATCGCTCCAGCGGAGTTCGGCGGTGCGGAAGAACTTGAGCGCCGCGGCGATTTCGAGGAAGCCCATCACCGCTTTGATCGTATCCATCCACCCACCCGACTTCGGCAGTTTTTTCAGCAAACTCGGAAATAAGGCGAGCACGAAGAAGGGCATCGCAAACGCCCCGGCGAAGGTGACCCCAGCGAGGAGCAATTCGAACTGGGTGTATTGCCCGGAGGAAGCCATGCCGGCGAAGCCGCCGAGGAATGGGGCGACGCAGGTGAAGCTGACGATGCTGAACGCGATGGCGCCGAACACGGTGCCGACGGTGCCGCCCTGCTTGCGCTTGCTCTCGGCGGCGCGGAGCAGGAAATTCGGCAGCGTGATGTTGTACATGCCGAGCAAGCTGAGCGCGAAGACGATGAACAGCCCGCCGAGGAAGAGGTTCATCCACGGATCGACGGAGAGGGCGCGGAAGACGCTGAG
>JANOSQ010000715.1:0-9365 GCA_031415915.1 Fimbriiglobus sp.
GCGCTCGCCGTCGCTTCGCAAGTACGACATCACGATCAAGCCGTGCGGCAGGTGAATCAAGTGCTGCCGCTCGCCTTAGTGGCTGTTGGCGGGTACGCTTATATCGACTACCGACAGTCAGACCACGCCTTGTGGGACGCCCGGCTCAAGCTCCGGAGCGTCGAGAACTCGCTGCACGTGGACCGCGACATCGGCAAGGCAGCGGCCAACTACAACTCGGCGATGTTCGCCGTCGAAGCGCTAGACCGATCTCACACGACATGGATCGGAGGCGGAGTCCGCGCTTCCCTGCGCGATGAATTGGCCGCGTACAAGAATGAAATCGAGGAGTGGAAGAGAAACCCACCACCCGCTCAGTGGTGGGAGAAAAAAGGGGAAAAGAACCCGCGCGATCAGTAGCGGCCGATGCGGTTCGTCACCCCGCTCTGAACTTCGCCCTTGCGTTGGTTCGTACCATCGGCGTGGACAGCACCTCGCTCGAAATCAACGCGGCGATGCAAAGCATTGTGCCGCCAATACCGGCGAGGACGCCGATCGATCCGTCCCCAGAGGCGACGGCTTCGAGGAGCACGAAGCGCAAGCAAAAGCGATAACGTCGGCCCGTGCTCGCGCGCTTGCGCTCGGGGTTCGCCAGGAAAGCGCCAAACCGTGCAAAAGTCGTGGCGGTTCACTTCTTCGGAGGTCGCACGCTATCGAGTCGCTTTCGTAAGTCGTCAGCTTCCAACCGCATATTCGGCAGCTGTCGGATGTCGGTCGGAAGCGCATCATATGCAGCCAGTCCCAACGTCACAACCCGGAGCAACTCCGCCCGATCTGCCTCCTTCTTCGGGTCGAGCATCTCACCTCGCGCATTGCACGCCATAGGCAGCAAGATCCGAATTCCGATAAGCTGCTTCTGACCTCTCGAGTCGTTGGGCTTCAGTCCGACGTACTCCGCTTGGCAGGAGAGGGCTTTCTCGAAGAGGCGGAGCGCCTCGGGATAACGCTTGGCCTTGTAGTGATCGCCCGCGCGCACGTTGAAGATCGCGCCGCACCCCTCGAGGTAGCCGGCGTACATCTCCAATGCTCCGGGCTGCGGTTTCGGAGCCAGCGCCGCTAGACGGAGCAGATCGCGGCCCTTCTCGTGAAGGGCCAAGGTATTCTCCAAGGTCTTCACCGACAGTGTCGTGTCATACATCGCAAGCCCGCACAGAACCCCTCCGAGGCTATATCGGTCCATGTCCCGGCTCGCGGTGAACTCCACGATCTCGGGGTACTTCTGAACCAACTCGTCCTGCGCGGTGACGCCCTTCTCCAACCAGGGCAACCCGGTATCCTTCTTCTGCGCGATCAGTGACCGCCCTAGGCCACACCCGATCACCGCGAGCCGGTGCTGGACCCACGGGTCATCGGGTCGCTCTTGGAGCACTTCCGCGACCAGTTGCCGGGCCCGCTCGTACTCCTTTTCCGCCTTGTCCTCTGCGCGGGCTAACAGGTGGAGGTTTCCGCTCGAGTTGTGGACTTCGGCGAGGTTGAGTCGATACTGGAGATTCTTCGGAAACAGCTTCCGCAGAGTTTCGAAATGCCGGCCGGCCTCGGCGATACGTTCTTCCGCCAACTGGCGCTTTTCGCGTTCCCGCAGAACCACACCGAGTAACTGGCACGTCTGGGCCAAGCCTTCGATGGCTTCCGGGTCCGGCGACGGTTTCTCGACCTGGGCCAAGAACCGCACGCGCGCCGCTTCCAATGGCTCCTCGGCCGACTCGAACATCCCGCCTTTGAACGCGACTCGCCCCTCGGCGAGCGCGGCCTTGCCTGCCAACAGGTGATGAAGGGGAAAGTCGGATGCGATGGTCGCCTGCTCGGTGAATCTCACTCGGATTGGGCGACACAGGTCGAGTGCTTCCTTCGTCTGTCCGCGAGTAGCGAGTAGCTCCACTCGGTTCAGGTTCACCAGCGCCGTGACCAGGTCAAAAAACGACTTGGCTTCCGGCGATAGCGGCGGTCGGTTACACAGCCGAACGGCGATACCCAGATGGCGTTCGGCCTCGACGAACCGACCTGTCATGAGAGCCTCCGCCCCGAAGGCGTTGAACCCGAGCGCCAGTACGGTGCGTATCTCATCCGAAAGGCCCGGCCGTTCGGGGTCGCCGAGTTTGTCGAGGAGAGATTCCGCAGAGGCCCGCAGCTCGGCGGCCCGCTCGGACCGACCCGATTTGGAAAACATTTCCCAGGCGACCAGCCGGGCCGCGAACTGGACAGCATGAACATCGGGGTCGTCGGGCTTCACCTTGGTGAGTCGGTCGAGGTCCGCGATCGCGTCTTCCAAGTGCCTCAGTCCCGCGTCGGTCTCACCCCGCTGAGCTTTGAGCATTCCGAGCCGTTGGTTGGCCGTCGCGGTGATAACGATCATTCGGGGATTATCCTGGTTGCGATCGCGCAAAACGTGGCAGAGCGCAAGGGCGTTCTGGAACTCGGTCAGCGCCTCGTCCGGTTTCCCCGTTTCGTCGGCGATCACGGCGACGGCGTAGTGCGCGAACGCCAATTCCTCCTGAACCTCTGGATCGTCCGGCCGTTGAGCGGCGATGATTGTCTTGTAGTACTTCAGAGACGACTTCAGGAGTGCGTGCTGAATCGGCGCCATCCCCGGTCGGCGGAGCAGTGGGTTCCCGATCGCCTGCTCGGTCATCTCACGGGTCACCACGCGCGCCTGCTTCAGATTGTCCTCGATTTTCGTTTTCGACTCGCCGAGGTTCGCGTGGGCCGCGACCAGCTCGTCGTTCTTTTTCCCCAGTTCCTCGTTCTTCCTAGAAAGCAGGATAAGCCCGGCCACGAGAGCAGCGGTCGCCATACCCGCCGACGCGAATGCAGCGGTGACCATCGTCCGGTGTCGCTTGACCCATCGCCGGGTACGGAGCGGGAAAGGCTCCCGCCAGGCCGACACCGGCTCATCCGCCAGCCATCGTTCGACGTCCGTGGCGAGGTCGCGGGCCGACCCGTAGCGATCCTCGATCCGGTTCGCCATCGCCTTCAAGCAGACCGCCTCGAGGGGTTGGGACACGGCCCGGCGAATCTGACTCGGCGCCGGGAACTGCCACCCCCGCGCCTTGTCCAACGCGCCCGGCGATACGTAGGGAGGCCCCCCGGTCAAGATCTCGTACAGCGTCGCACCGAGGCTGAATACGTCGGCCGGCGCGCCGACGCGATCCCATTCACCGAGAGCCTGCTCCGGGCTCATGTACGCCGGCGTCCCGATGGCGACCCCGGCCAGCGTCCGACTCGCCCCATCGATCGTCGGCGAGTCCACCGGGTCGGGCGCCGGATGGCCGGCGGCTCCGGACCGCTTGGCGAGGCCCCAGTCGATGAGCAGCATCTCACCGTAGGGACCGAGCAGGATGTTGGCAGGCTTGATGTCGCGATGCACAACGCCGCGCGAGTGGGCGTAAGCCGTCGTCTCGCAGATGGTGACGAACGCCCGAAGCAATCGGCGAAACTCGACCGTCCGTTCCGCCGAGTTGAGAACACGCGATTCACCGTCGTGAAACTTCGATACCGCTTCCCCCAGAGTCGCCCCGCGGACAAATCGCATGGCGTAATACGGCCGGTCGCGGTCGTCGCGGCCCATGCCGTACACCGGCACGATTCCCGGATGCTCCAACTCCCCGGTGACCTCGGCCTCTTGCTCGAAGCGCCGGCATGCGACTTCGTCCGACCCGACCCACTCCTGCATGCACTTGAGGGCCACCGTCCGGCCGACCTCGCTATCCTCGGCGGTGAAGACGACCCCGAGCCCGCCGGCCGCATGGAATCCGAGTGGACGGTAGCGACCGGCAGAAAGTCGAGCGGCGAGGAGATCCGGTGCGAGTGTGCGGCTGCCCTGAAGCAGGGCATCCACGGCTCCACCGAGGGCGAGTCGGCGGCGGAACTCGGATTCCAGTTCCGGGTACTCTCGGCAAAGACTCTCCGGGGTCGGCGGCTCACCGCGAGCGGTAGCGTCATCCCACAGGACTTGCAATTCGATCAGTCGATCATCCGTGTCCATTGTTTTCGCCCTATTGTCGAACTGTGATCGGTTAGAGTACCATGATCCAAGTCGGGTCCGTCGCCGCTTCTCTCCGCCGGAGCCAATTCGTGCCCACCCCGCCGTCCACTTCCGCACTCCAAGAAATTCTGGACCGGTTCCTCGCCGGCGACACCGCCGCCAAGAACTCGCTCGTCGACCGGGCGAACGGTCGGCTCTTGGTCGTCGCGCGGGGACTACTCAACGGATTTCCCGTGGTCCGCCAGCACGAGGAAACAGCCGGGGTGTTGAATGAAGCGTACCAGCGGATCAGCTCCGCATTGGACGACGTTCGACCCGCTACCGTCCGCCAATTCTTCGGGTTGGTCGCACTCCAGTTGCGGCGAGTGCTCCTAGACCTCGTCCGCAAATACGGCCCGACGGATCGCGATGGCAATCCGAGACCCATCACGATCCTCACCGGCGGCGATGAGGACGGTGGATTGAATTCACCAGACACGGGGCTCGGAGCCGATGCGAGCGGGGCCAAGGCCGATGTGCGGACTGCGGTGGGGACCCTCCCGCGCGACGAGCGAGAGGTGATCGACCTCATCTTTTTCAACGGCTTGACCCAGGCCGAAGCCGCCGACCTACTCGGGGTCCACGAGGACACCGTCAAGCGGCGCTGGCTCCGGGCCAAGGTGAAATTGGGAGAGGCGCTGGCGGCATATTCCGCCGGCGAATGATACCTCTCCCCGGTTCACTTTCTCTCTTTCACCCGCTCGAAGATGTAGGAGACAGGCGGGTGGCGCGAGTCGAACTCGAGTTTGTAGGTCGTTCGGAGCAGCGCGTTATCAAGGAGCTTTTTGTCGAAGGAGAACCTCTGGTTCATCGAGCCGTGAAGGTAAACGCGGACCTGAAGCGAGTCGGCCGTCACCTCCTCGACCCGGACCTTGTCGACTCCCCCCCCGAACATCAGCTCGATATCGTTGGGTTTCCCCTCGCTCTTCTTCCACTTCCCCGTACCCACTTTCTCACCGAGCGGTCCTCGGGAGATTGCGGAATAGCCGCCATCCGGGCGGAACTCGAGGTCGAATGTCTGCGGCGGCAACGGTTTGCCGTCCCAGCGGACCACCGTCTCGCCGTGCAAATCCTTCAGTATCCGGGTATTCCGCCATGTGCCCGGCGTCGCTCCGGCTGCGTCGGCGAGCATCGGCTCGGGCGCCGGGAGCCACTTTACGGGCTCGATCGGCGAAACCTTTCCCTTGGGCCGGGAAAGCACCAGTGTTTCGGGAACCGAGTAGGAGGCGTCGGATACATAGTCCTGCTCGACGAGGGGCATCCCGGGCCACCGATTCGGATTGGCCTCGAGCGTTTTCATTCGACCCGATAAATACCGGCGGATCTCTTTCAAGCTGATCTCCCCGTTTCCGTCGGCGTCGGCGTGTCCCCGGAACGCCTCGAGCACGGCTTGCGTGAATCGCCCGTTGTCCGGGCCGTCGATGCTGGTCTGACCGGGGGCGGATGAGGCCAGCACCACCAACCCTCCATCCGACTTCCGGTTCAGGGTCGAAGCGACATCCGTGAGAACTTGGCCGGCGTGACAAGCATCGATGATCAGAATCACTTCCCGACCCTGGGCCAGTCGGTCTATGCTTATACTGAAGAGGAGCATGCCGAGGCTGGAGCGATTGATCACTTCCTTGTCCGCCCAGTGCGTGGCTACCGCATCGTGGTCGTGCGCCACGAACTGGAAACTTTTCCCCGTACGCACGCCGTGCGAACTCAGGAAGACGATCACCCGATCTCCCGGCTTGGACTTCTCGTGCAGGTCGTTCAGTGCCTTGCTGATCGCTCCGCCGGTCGCGGCTTCGTTCAGGAGCGTCGTCACCGTTACCCCGGGCCCCTGGCCCCGGAAGAGTTCGGCGACCGCCTCGGCATCCTTGACCGGCCCCCGCAAGTCGAGGAAAGACGACTTGTTCTTGAATTTGTTGATCCCGACGGCCAGAACGTGGCAGGTTTGCTTTGTCTCCGCGGCGACCGGTGGCAGGTCGAACGGCACGCGTCGGGGCGTCGTTGGCTCCTCGGCCATCGAAGACGCGGCCGACAAAGCCAGCACCGAAACCGCCAGAGCCGCCACCATCCCTCTCGTCGCCAGTCGGGTGATTCGCATTGCTTTCCTTTGGTGAATCCGATGTCGATCGTGGTGATCCGAATAGCCGGGTCACTCGGAGCGGTCCGACCGGATCGTCGGGTCGCTACCGTACTCAGCAACGCGATCACTCGGCGAGGGGCATCAGAATCGCAACTCGATCCACCGAATGCCCCTCACTCGACGGTCTCCGGCCAAATCGTGCCTCCCGCGCGGCGAATTTCATCCGAGCTGGAGGCCCGACGGAATTTGCCCCACCAGTCGGCCCAACTCCAGTGAGCCGCCCGCAAGTCGGACATGGCGTCGTCTAGCTCCCGCCAGCGGAGGTCGCGAGCGAACGTCCGGTCTTTCTCGATCTCCACCCGGATGAACTGCGCCTCCACTGGCTGGTCGTGTTCGTCCAGCCAGTCGGCGTAGGCGAGCCGATAGGTCTCGTCAGTCGGATTCGTCCAAATCCACAGGAGGAACCCCTCGTCAGGCCTATTCGGAATGATGATCGCTTCGTCACGCCTCAGCCGCTCAGATAGCGACTCGAAGGCCTCGCGAGACAGCTTGATGACGTTTTCCCCGTCCACGCCGCCTTGTCCCAGGTCGTGGAGCGCGACCAGCACTTCCGCCGAGACCGCACCGAGCCGCGCCAGTGCCAACGCGACCCGCGCCAGTGTCGACGCGCGGAGTCGAACTCCCCCTCCGTAGACATTCGGCTCGTCGTACCATTCTGGCGCTCGGCCGGAGAGCAACGCGGCATGCAAGCCCCGCACGGCGGCGGGGCCGAGGGAATCCCATGCCGCTGGGCCGAGTTGGGCGAGTGCCTCCGCCACCAAGACGCACCCGCTCCCGTACCCGCCACCATCGTCCAGCCCGCCGTCTGGCCCCGCCGAGAGGGCGCCGGCCAGGGCGTCGGCCAGCCCGGGGGTCTGGGGTGCGATCCCGGTCAGATGAATTGCCGCCCAGGACCGGACGGAGGGGTTCGGGTCCCGCAGCGCGCGACGTAAAGGGCCGAGGTCCATGTCGTCTGTCAGCACTGGCGGGCAGAGACCACTGATGTGCTCTTCCTCAAAATAATTCCAGTAGTAGCTGACCCAGTCATCTCCCCACGACGCGAGTTCGGGGCCGGCGCTGGCCCGGAACTCAGGGTCCTCATCCTCGAACATCTTCACCAGGAGAGAGGAGTATCCTCGATTGGGCAGCACCTCGGCGGGAAAGGTGTAGCCCGGCGAACGGGAGCGGTGGGTGGGTGGCCTGCCCGCGCAACATGGACTCCAAAAAGCCCTCCCTACGGACGGCCTCCAGGAAGGCGAACACGTCCCACCTGTAACCCCACGGCGTCTTCACGAGCGGGGCGTGCGGGAGCGACCCGAGAATCGAACCGAAATCGTGCCGGGCATCGATGAGTTGGCCCTGCAACCGGAGGGCCAACAGGGCCTTCACCGCTTCGCAGATAATCCTCCGCAGCCAGCCCCGGTACGTCGGGGGCGTCCGCTCGACCGCGTCGGCGTAATACTCGGCCGCCGCGGCGAGCAGCAGGTCTCGGGACGCGAGAGAGGCAAAGGCGTCCGCCTCCACTTCGGCCCCCTCGAACTCCCGCACGGTCCGCGCCTCGCTTCGCGCCTCGTTTAGGTCGTCGCGCTGCTCGGTAAGTGCCTCACGGTCCTCGACTGACCGCGGTTCTTGTTCTCGTCGCGGCATCTCGTCACCACCGGTTTGTTGCTCTCTCATCACGAAATACGATCGTCGAAGCGGCCTCGGGTTTCTCGAATCGACTTCCGTCTAACGAACGATTTGGCACCCCGGTAGCGCCTTCTGCAGTTGCTTTACCCCCGCGTCCGTCGTCTGCGTGTTGCCAAAAAGGCCGAGGTGCAGCGTTCGCAGACTCGTCAGATTGGCGAGTTCCTTCAGCCCCGCGTCCGTTACTTTGGTGTCGCCCAGATACAGCGAGTCCAAGTTGTTCAGCCCGGCGAGATGCTTCAGGCCGGCGTCTGTCATGCCCACGTCTGTCGTGTTGGTGATGCGAATGTCGAGCGAGAGCAATCCTTTCAGTCCCGCAAGTTCTTTCATCCCGACGTCCGTCACCAAAGGTCCGGAAAGGGACAGAAACTGCAAGCTCTTCAGCAGAGATAATTCCTTCAGGCCCACGTCCGTCACCTGGCTGTTACCGAGGCTGAGCGATTGCAACCATTTCAATCCGGTCAGTTCCTTCAGTCCCGCGTTCGTCGTCTTAGTTGAGACAAGGGAAAGCGAATGCAAGTTGGTCAGACCGGCCAACTCCTTCATCCCGGCATCGGTTAGCTGGGTGGAGAGTAGAGACAACGCACGAATGTCCTTCAGTTCAGCCAACTCCTTCAAGCCTGTGTCCGTAACCCGGGTCCAGTCGAGGCTTAACATTTGTAAGTTTTTCATGCCTGCCAGTTCCTTGAGTCCCGCGTCAGTCAAGTCACTGCCCTCAAGAGACAGCCCGAACGCCGACGCCGGAGCTGGCAACCCCGACAATCGTCCCGCATGCCAGCTTCTCATTCGAAAGCCGGGCAAGTCGCCGGGTTTGGCTTCTTCATCCCCGACGAACTGGATGTAGCAGTCGATCGGGCGTGCTCGCAGCCAGCCAACCTCGGCTCCGGCATCCCTCCAAGCTTTGACGATGTTCTCCGGCAGGGGTTTGGGCGGATCGGCTTTGGCAGGCGGCTCGTCGGAACGTCCAGAGCCAGCGACTGTCGCCAGCAGGAGAAGCGCGGCCAACACGGCCCCCGCCCCTTTCCAGACCCAGATTCGGCGTTGCATATGGCCTCTCCATTGATGGGTGATGCGCAGTGATCCGTCAGGCGCGGAGTACGGGGCGCTACTCCGCTTCCTTCCGCCGCCGTTTTTGCAACTGGCTGACCTGGTAGCCGCGCCACCACGTCCGGCGGCTCTGACCCGGGTGGCGGGTTCCCTCGGCGTCGCGGTCCGGGCGGTCGCTCAGCTCCCTGTCGGCCAATCGGACCGGATGCTCCTGCCCCACCTCGGGCACTTCTGTTTCGTAGTACTCGAGTCGGAGCCACTCGCACCTGTTACACAGTTCGGTACTGATACCCGCATGGGCGCTTATCACGTAGCAATCGGGGCATTTCGTGCGTCCCCAGACACTGAAGGGATCGTGCCCCAGGCAGGAGACGCGGGACCGTTCCAGTTCGGCCCACGTCTCGTCCCGCAGTGCGATCCCGCCCAGACACAGGATCATCGGCATCCTGATCCTCGGCG
>JANOSQ010000716.1:0-12725 GCA_031415915.1 Fimbriiglobus sp.
TCCCAGACCGGCCCGCCGTTGGCGACCACGAGCCGGTTCCACGCCGTGATCTGCTGATTCACCCCGACGCGGTTGAACTCGACCGACTGGTGCCCCCGCTGCAAGTAGCTCAAATAATCGAGCACGAATAGCGGCGAACCGGTGACGATCAATCCGGCGAGCAGATTCAACCCGGCGACCCACGCGATGATTTCGGCCGGCCGGCGCCAGCCGCTCAGGAACCACGCCAGCGGCAGCAGCGGAATCGCCAAGTGCGGTTTGATGAACGCGATGGCCCAGACCAAGGCCCCGAGCCGCCGCCAGCCCGCTCGATGCGCCGCTTGGCCCAGCACGGCGCACGCGACGATCAACAGCGTCGTCTGCCCGACGATGAACACGAAGAGCGACAGCGGATTGCAGAGGATCACCACCACGGCCGCGGCGGTGAACCACGGTGGGAACGCACCGGGCACGAAAGCTTTGAGCTTCCACGCCACGGCGGCGCTCAGGCCGATCATCAGCCCGCACCAGAGCAACTTCGCGGCCAGCCAAGGTAGCGGTGCGAACGGGGCGAAGACGAGGATCGCCTGCGGGGTGAGGAAGAACCCGTTGTTCTGGATCAGGTCTTTATCGTCGTATTGTTCCGCGACGCGGCCGTGCATCTTCGGGGTGTCGTACGGCGATTCTCCGCGCAACCCCATCGCGGCGCCGGAGGTGTAGATCCACAAATCTTCGTGGTGGTTGTCTTCGACCGCGACGCGGCCGGCCCACCACCCGGCGATGAGCACGCCGAGGACGGTGGCGACGACCGCCATGCGGGTGGAAGGATCGCGCAAAGCAAAGCCCCGTTGAGGAACGGGGCAAGCTTAGGACAAGATGGAAAGCCGCGCCGTCGCCTACTCCCCCGAACCGGTGAGCTTCTCGAGGTTCTGGGATTCCTCGGTGTATTTGAACTCCGCTTTCAGCAGTTCGACCGCTTCTTCGCGGGCCTGCTTGCGGGATTCCGCCTCGAACTGGCCGGACAGCGTACTCGAGATTTGCCCGGCGGCCGGGCTGGGGTTGTACACGGTGTTGAAGAAGCCTTGGCTCTCCCCTTCCACGCGGCTCATGAGCACGGCGACGTAGTATTTGTTCTCCGGCCGGTCGACCATCACGAACGACGTCGACATCGGCTTGGCGCTGTTGGCGACCAAGTCGTCCCGCATTTTCTGGGTCGGATACGGGATCGCCTTGGTCGATTTCAGTCCGAACGGTTTCAAGGACGCGCCGCCCGATTCCACGTCGAAGTTGTCAACGACCAGCTTGGAGACGCGGTTGATCTCGGTGAACTCCACCCGGTCGCGGGCGGCCGGCTCGGTGAATTGGCTGCGGAACTCGGCTTCCTTGTTCTTCAATTTCAGCGAGACATCGAAGTAGTTGGAGCCGAGGTTGGCGGTTTGAGCCGCGAGTTCCTCGGCCGCTTTCTTGGCCAATTCCCGGGCCTTCTGGCGCTTCCAAATCTCGACGGTTCTCGCGCGGGCCTTGTCGAAGTCCTTGGCCGCTTCGGACGGCACTTCGCCGGTTCTCCAGACCAAGAACTGGGATTGGAAGTCGTTCGGCAGCGGCGGCGCCCGGAACTGCGATTCGTTCGGCTCCGGGTATTGGAAGGGAACGAACAACCCGACCGAGGGCTTGGTTTGTTGGCCCGTATTCGGATCGGTGTCGAAGAAGAAGCGGCGCCCGAACGTGGTGACGTTTTGGGTACCCGCGTGTTGCCGCGCCAAGCGATCCTTGAGGGGGGCCACGCCGGGGTCGTCGCCGATGTTGTGCTGGTCGAAGTAGGCGGTCGAACCGCCGAGCTTGAGGCCCCGACCCAGTTGCGGCTTGCCGTCTTTGTCGTTCCACGTGGTTCCGGTGCCCGCGAACTTGGCGATGTACGCCTCGGATTCCTTCTGGGCCTTTTCCTTGTCTTCCCCCTTGTTGATCTTCGCGAGTTCCTCCTGAAATCCGGCGGTGTCTCGACGGGCCAAGCCGTAGCGGAGTTGCTCCGTGGTTTCCTTCACGAGTTGTGGCTTCACGGCCGCCAAAGGAACCGGGGCGGGGGTCACGTGAGCGGTCGCCGCGAGGTTCCCGGCGTACTGCGTCAGGATGGCCACCCCCCCGAGATTGGGGGCCGAGATGGAAGCCAGCCCGGCGAACAATCGCTGCCGGCGTTCGGCCCCGTCGGCGCTGACGAGCGTACCGTTGCTCACCGCGAAGCGGTTGCCGAGGGTGCCCAACGGCATCGCGGCGAGGCCGACGGTGGCCGCGGCGACTTGCGGGTTCGCATAACTCGAATCGAGCACGGGGTTCAAGAAAGCCAAGGAACTCGGGGTGCCGCGGTACCAGCGGGCTTCGACGTCTGCGTTGTGTTCACTGCGGTATTTGTCGTAGGCCCCTTGGAGGGCGGGGTTCTCCAGCTTGAGCGCCCCCACCGAGGCGACGGTTCCGATGGCGCCGGAGCCGAACGGGATCGTGAACAAGCCGGCGATCTTCGCCGCGGCTTCGGCCTTCACCAAAGCATCCGTGGCGGCGGTGGTGTAGAACGGTTCCTTGCCGGTGATTTCGACCCAGCCGACTTTCAACTCGCGGCCCTTCTTCAAGCCGGGCTTCAATTCCGCAGGGTCGGCTTCGGTGTTCTTGGCCTTGTTGAAGAGTTCGCGAAGTTCGGTCTCCGTCGGTTCCCCCGCGACTTTGGCGATGAAATTCTCGACGGGCACCGAAATGATCCCGTACTGGGCCGGGCTCGTTTCGTTGCGGTAAAACTCGTAGTAATCGAACGGCGAGTGACCCACGCGGCCCGTGGCGCGGATGTCGGGCAAGCCCATCACGGCGACTTGGGCCATGCGGACGCGGAACTCGTCGGCGAGGGCTTCTTGGATCACATTTTTGGTGATTCCGACTTGGCGTTCCTTCGTCATGTCGTTGAGGATCTTCTCGCGCTCGTCAGCCTTGAGTTGCAGGAATTCCTGCTCGATGAGGGCATCGACATCCGCGGCGCTGAAGCGGATCTTGAGTTGGTCGGCCTTCTTCAACCAGAGCATGAATTCGAGGGAATCCTTGGCGTTTCGATTCGGCATCTTGTCGAAGTAATGCTTGTCCATCGAAGAAATTTGCACCGACAGCCTCATCAGCTTGCGGATCGCGTTCGCGGTTTCGAGATCGTCGGCCTTGGTGTTCGGATCGGCCACGAGCTTATCGAGTTTCTGCTCAGACGCGATGAAGTCGCTGAGAGCGCGCGGAAAGATCTGCTGGAAGAGCTGGGGATTCTGCCGTATCTGCGGGCTCATCATCATCGCCATCATCGACTGGGCCTGCACCGCCCCCTGGATGGTCGCCCGGTTCTCGGGGCTGACCTTGCTGGCGTTGTCCTTCGAGTATTTGTCGAGGTTCTCGAGGGCTTTCACCGCGGCGATCGTCATGTACTGGTTCGCCAAGGTCCGCCGCGAGCGCAGTTGCGACGTCTCCGATTCTTGGATTTTCTCCCCGTCGATCACGGCCAGCACTGGGCCCTTCGACTTTTTCGACCCGAGCCAGCGGGGGAGCCAATCAAAGAAGTCGCCCTGCCCGAACGAGAGCACAAACATGAACATGACGCCGATAACGATGACCGACATGAAGATCTTCTGATTTCGGCGGAAGATGTCGAATGGGCTGAAAGCCATGGTACTATCTCGGGTTACGGCGTGCGGCGCGGATGAATCTGGCCCGACAGGGCTTGACAGTTCGATCCCCGGCGTACTAATTCGTGTGGCGGTCTCGAACGTCCTCGGCTGTACGATTCTAGGAATTCCGCGGGTTGCAACAACCGCAAACAGAGGTTTCTCACGGTGCCTGCCAGCAAGAAGCTCCCCGACGATTCGACGCCCCCGAAGCCCAAGAAGGCCCCCGCTCGCAAGGCGAAGCCCAAAGCCAAAGCCCCCGAGCCGACGGGTGTCGAATCGTTGGAAGCGCAGGCGAAACGCGGCCGAAAAGCCCCCGCCGCCGAAGCCGGCGTCGCCACCGGGCGGATGTACGACCTCGTGATCGTCGAATCGCCGGCGAAGGCGAAGACCATCAACAAATACCTCGGGTCGGGCTACAAGGTGCTGGCCAGCGTCGGCCACATCCGCGACCTCGCCACGGGGAAGGATCGCAAAATCAAAGAGGAAGTATCCGGCATCCAAATCAGTAACGGGTGGAAGCTGCGCTACACCGTCGATCAAGTGCAAAAGGGCAAAGTGAAGCGCGGCCGCAGTAAGCGCGAGATTCTCGACGAACTCGCCGCCGCGGCGAAGAATGCCAACCGGATCCTGCTGGCGAGCGACCCCGACCGCGAAGGGGAGTCGATCGCTTGGCACCTCGCCGACGAACTCCAACTCGACCCGGCCCGCACCTTCCGCATCCGCTTCAACGAGATCACCAAGGCGGCGATTCACCAAGCGGTCGCGGACGCCGGGCAGATCGACATGCTCCGGGTGAAGTCGCAAGAAGCCCGCCGGGCCATGGATCGCGTCGTCGGGTTCCCGCTGTCGAACTTGCTCGGGAAGAAGGTCGCCGCGGGGTTGAGCGCCGGCCGCGTGCAGTCGGTGGCGGTGCGGTTGATCGTCGACCGCGAACTCGAAATCGAGGCTTTCCGCACCGACGAATTCTGGAAGATCACGGCGCTGCTGGCCCCGCAGAACGCCGGCATTCGATACACCGCCAACCCGGCCACGGCCAAGATCTTCGCCAAGAAAAAAGGGGAGAAAGTCGCCGACGCCGACGCGCCGGTCGAAGACACGGAAACGCCGAACGTCGAGGGCGAAGCGCCATCCAAGCCCGTCGAGTTCAAAGTCGGTCTGCCGGTGCCGCCGAAGGGTTCGTTCCTCGCCGAGTTGGCCAAGTGGAACGGCGCCGACCCGGTGATGACCACCGAAGCCCAAACCGACGCCATCGCCGATGTGCTGCGCACGGCGTCGTACATCGTCAGCAAGGTGGAGCAGAAGGAACGCCAAGAGCGTCCGCAACCGCCCTTCACGACTTCGACCTTGCAGCAGCAGTCGAACATCCGACTGCGGTTCACGACGAAGCGGACGATGGATGCGGCCCAGCGCCTCTATCAAGGGGTCGAGCTCGGATCGCTCGGCACCACAGCGCTCATCACCTACATGCGAACCGACAGCACTCGCGTCGGCCCGGATGCGCTCAAAGCCGTGCGCGAGCACATCCAGAGCGAGTTCGGCGCCCGCTACTGCCCGGAGAAGCCCAACGCCTATGCCTCTGGTAAGGGGGCGCAGGAGGCCCACGAGTGCGTCCGGCCGACGGACGTGGCGATGACCCCGCAGAAGGCCGCGCAGCTCGGCTTGTCCGAGGACAACCTGAAGGTCTACACGCTGATCTGGAATCGGTTCGTCGCCAGCCAAATGGCCGCGGCGATCTTCAGCATCACCGCGGTGGAAATCACCGCCGGGGCCGGGCTGTTCCGCACCAACGGCCGCATCGAGAAGTTCGAGGGCTACCGCAAAGTGATGAGCCCGGCGAAATCCGAGGATGTCCTGCTCCCCCCCTTGGCCGAGAAGCAGCCACTCGACAAACTCGACCTCACCGAGACGCAGCACTTCACGCAGCCGCCGCCGCGGTACAACGAAGCGTCGCTGGTAAAAGCCCTCGAAAAAGAGGGGATTGGCCGGCCGTCGACGTATTCGAGCATCATCGAAACCGTGCAGGCCCGCGGCTACGTCGAACAGAAAGAACGGCGCTTCTACGCCACGCAGATCGGCATCGTCGTGACGAAACTGCTCGTCGAGCACTTCCCGAAGATCATGGACATGAAGTTCACGAGCCACTTCGAAGAAGAGCTCGACGACATCGAAAGCGGCAAGTACCAGTACGCCGACGTGCTCGACGAATTCTGGAAGCCCTTCTCGGAATCGCTGATCAAAGCCGAGACCGACATGCCGACCCAGCGCGGCATCGAAATCGGCGAGGCCTGCCCCAAGTGCGGCAAGCCGCTCGTCGCCATGTTCAGCCGCAAGTCGGGCAACAAATTCATCGGCTGCTCGGGCTGGAAAGATCCGGAGAACCCGTGCCTGTACAAGCGCAGCGAAGACGGCACCGAGAGCGCCGGCCCGGAAGTGACCGACACCGTCTGCCCATCGTGCGGCAAATTCATGATCAAGAAGGACGGCCGCTTCGGCACCTTCTTCACCTGCGAAGGGGCGCCCGAATGCGTGGTGATCATGAACCTCGGCGCCGACGGCAAACCGGTCGTCAGCACGCTCCCCAGCCCGGTGCCCTGCCCCAAGTGCGGCAAGCAACTCCTGCTGAAGCTCAGCAAAAGCGGAAATCGCTACGTCACATGCAGCGATGCGAAGAAGTGCAAGTTCACCTGCGATGCGGATGACACCGGCCGGCCGAAACCGCCGCCGGAAACGGGCGTGATGTGCGACAAATGCGGGGCGCCGATGACGATCCGCAGCACCTTCCGCGGGCCCTTCTTGGCGTGTACCGCCTACCCCAAGTGCCGCAATGCGAAGTCGCTCAATGCGGAGATGAAGGAGAAGCTCAAGGACATCTTGCCGGCGCCGAAGCCGAAGGTCGCCAAGGCCCCGGTGCCGGTGCTCGACGTCAAGGACGCCTGCCCGAGTTGCGGTGCCGGGATGAAACTGCGCCAGTACATGGGCAAGTACTTCTTGGGCTGCAACAACTACCCCGACTGCCGGGGGAGCAAACAGTTGTCCCCGGAGCAAATGGCCCAGATGCAAGCCCCGCAAGCACCGGTGGAAGCGTGAGAATCGATGCCGAACTCGGAGTTCCTATTTTCCTTGCTCCGCTGGCAGTGGCAGTGTAAACTTCCCTGTAAGGATTCCTCCCGCCTAAATTCCTCTCCGAGCTGTTCCTACCGAGCCGACCCATGACCCGTTCTCGCCGTGAGTTCCTCCGCGATTTGGGTATCGGTACCGCGGCGGTGCCCTTCGTCCTGAACCTGCCGAGCCTCGGCTTCGCCAACCAAACGGCCCGCAAACAGCGACTCATCGTGATGTTCAGCCCGAACGGGATCGTGCCCAAAACATTCTGGCCCGACGAGCAGGGGGATAAGTTCACCCTCAAAGAGAGCATGAAGCCGCTGGAACCCTTCCAGAAGCAGACGCTCATTCTCCGCGGCGTCGGCGACAAAGTCCGCGGCGACGGCGACAGCCACATGCGCGGCATCGGCTGCCTGCTCACCGGCATCGAACTCTTCCCCGGCAACATCCAAGGCGGGTCTGACACCCCTGCCGGGTGGGCCAGCGGGCACTCGATCGATCAGGAAATCAAGAACCACCTCCAGAAGAACGACGCCACGAAGACGCGCTTCGGCTCCCTCGAACTCGGCGTGCTCGTCCCCGAACGGGCCGACACGTGGACGCGCATGAGCTACAGCGCCGCGAACAAACCGATCACGCCGATCAACGACCCGTACCAGGTCTTCAACAAACTCTACGGCAAGTCGAAGGATCGCGAAGCGCTCCGCAGCATCCTCGACGATGTTCAGGCGGACTTGAAAAAGGTCGGCGGCGCCGTCAGCACCGAAGACAAGAAGCTGCTCGACGAACACGCCAACTTCGTCCGCGAGATGGAACTGGAATTGAAGGCGTCGGCCGCAACTAAGGACATGGGTCACAAACTGCCGGAACTGGAACTCGGCATCAAAGCCCAAAACGAAAACATGCCGAAGCTGTCGAAGATGCAGATCGACCTGCTCGTGAACAGCTTCGCCGGGGACTTCGCCCGCGTGGCGACCCTGCAGTACACGAACTCCGTCGGCGGGGCGAAGATGAAATGGCTCGGCGTGGATGAAGGGCATCACGAACTCAGCCACGAACCCGACAGCAACGCCAAGGCCCAAGAAAAGCTGACGAAGATCAACGCCTGGTTCTGCGAGCAGATGGCCTACTTGGCGAAGAAGCTCTCCGACACACCCGAACCGGGCGGTAGCGGCAGCCTCCTCGACAACACCACCATCATCTGGACGAACGAACTCGGGCAGGGCAACAGCCACACGCTCGACAACATCCCGTTCGTGCTCGTCGGCGGCGGGTTGAACTTCAAGATGGGCCAGTCGATCAAATACGCGAAGAGCGTCCCGCACAACCGGTTGCTGCTGAGCATCGCCCACGGCTTCGGGCACACCATCAAGACCTTCGGCAACAAAGACTTCTGCGGCGCCGGGCCGCTGGCGCTGAGTTAGCGGGATGCTTCGGCGAGTGGCGGTCGAGAAGTCCGTACGTTTTTTCCGCCTCGGCTAAGACTGGGATTCGCACCGATGGAAATGATGCTGCTCGGCTTGGGCCTCGGGGTCGGGGCGTCGCTGATTCTGGTCGTCGCCATCGCATTCGCCCGCGCCGGCAGCCTCGGCCGGGCTTGGTGGGGATTGACCGTCGCGGGCCGGGCGAACCGCGATCCGGCGCTCGCCGCGAAAATCGACGGACTCCTCGGCAACCCCGCGCTCTCCGCCGCGACGCCTTCCGCTCCCTCGGTTCCCGCACCACCTCCCAAGCCCACGGGGGAAGCCCTCCGCATCCTCAGCGCCTTGCAAGCCGAAGCCCGCTTGGTCGATTTCCTCCTCGAAGATATCAGCGGTGCCCAAGATGCGGCGGTGGGGGCTGGCGTGCGGGAAGTCCACAAGAAGGCGGCCGCGACGCTCCGCAAATATATCGTCATCGAATCCGTTCTCGGCGGTACCGAAGGCGATCGCGTGACGGTGCCGAAAGGCTTCGACCCCTCGGCCATTCGCGTCCTCGGCAACGTGACCGGCGAACCCCCCTTCACGGGCGAGCTCCAACACGCCGGTTGGACGGTCAAAGAGTTAAAGCTCCCCGGCATCGCCGAAGGGCAGGATCCGTTCGTGTTGCAACCGGCCGAAGTGCAAATGTGATCTGGCATCCCGCTGCCACCGCCCCGACACCCGACATCGGCGAGACCGTCGTCTGGCTGCTCCGCGATGCGGAGCCATTGCCGAGTTGGGTTTCTGCGGGGGTGCTCAGCGAATCGGAGCAGGCCCGGGCCGCGAACATCCGCCACCCGCTGGCCCATTCGCAATTCGTCCGCGGTCGCACGGTGCTCCGCTCGGCGCTCGGCCTCCGGTTGAACGTTCCCCCGGCCGCCGTCCCGATCCAACTCACCTCCGATGGCAAGCCCGTCGTCGAGGGCGTCCACTTCAACATGAGTCACACGGCCGGGTTCGCGCTCTTCGGCATCGCCCGCCGGCCCATCGGCGTGGATATCGAATCGGCCGACCCCAAGCGGGATTGCGACGGCCTGATGCGCCGCTATTTCACCCCGCCGGAACAGGAGCAGTATTTCCGCATCCCTTCGCCGCTCCGCCCCGCCGCATTCCTGCGCGCGTGGACCTGCAAAGAAGCGCTGCTGAAAGCGATCGGCACCGGCGTCCGCGACTTGCAGAACTGCCGGGTGAACTTGGAAACACCCGAAGTGTTGGAAGCTCCCGAAGGAACTTGGGAATTGGAAGCGGGCGAACTCCAACCCGGCGTGGCCTGGGCGGTGTGTGTCCGGACGGACCGCTGACAACTGGGGTTCCGATCAGATTGGAGCCGACACCGTGTACTCCGCCGGCAACGCCTTCACGATCCGCACCGTCTCCAGACTCACCTTCACGACTTGACCGATCAACCTGACGATGTATTCCGGATCGTCCTCGCGGTTCGGATCGCTGACGATCCCGCTGCGCTTGTCCACGCTCACTTGGTACTGGTCGATGATCCAGTGCAGAGCGCTGCGGTTGCCGAGGCGGTACTCGTACACCGCCGGCGGAATCCCGGCGAGCGTCAGCGAGTCGTTCACCCGCAGGCTCGCGGTATCTTTGCTCAGTTTCATCTTCTCGACGCGGTAGCTCAGCGGCTTATCGTTCGTGACGAACTCCAGCGGGTGCGGTTCGAGCTTCTCGTAGTCCAAGTGCAGCGCGGCGAGTTCCTTCCCGGCCGCGGCGAAGGCCCGGAAGTCGGGGGCGTACGGAATCCGCGGCAGGCTCTTCTTGAGGTTGTCGGCGAACTTCGTCCGGTAGCCGGGGTGGTGCAGCACGCCGTAGACGTAATAGAAGATGTCCCACTATACTGTTGGCGGAGCAGCTTCTGCGACGATTCTGCGGTCGTTGGACAGTAGCCAATGGAGGTGAATCCGGATATCTAGAAAGGTGACCATCGCCGAGGTGTGAGGTGGTATGGCGATGCTCGGTCCCGAGTCCGCACGTATTTTTCGTATCACGCACATTGACAATGTGCCGTGGATCCTTGACCATGGTTTGCACTGTAAAACAAGTTTGGTTCAAGATCTCAACTTTGTGTCGATCGGAATGAAAGATCTGATTGAAAAGCGAACTTCCCGCCAAGTACCGATTGGGCCCGGAGGTACACTTGCAGACTACGTGCCGTTCTACTTTACGCCGTTCTCAATTATGATGTATAATATTAAAACTGGCTACAATGATGTGACTCAGCGACGGAATGGCGAAATCGCCATTCTAGTATCTTCAATTTACAAGCTTCAAGAAGGCGGCACGCGCTACGTCTATACGAACGGTCACGCATTCCTCCAGGAAACGGAGTATTACGATGATCTTGACAATTTGAACCAGATAGACTGGGAATTGCTTCGACAAAGAAACTTCAAGAAGGATCCGGAAGATCCTGGAAAAGGCGCCCGCTACCAAGCAGAGGCATTGGTTCATTTGCGGGTACCGGTCGGGGCTCTACTTGGCATTGCATGTCATGATGAAATTGCGAATAAGCGCATTGAGTCAGAAGTGCAATCTCGTGATCTGTCAATCCCTGTCCGGACAATGCCACAGTGGTATTTCTAACATGATACGCTTTGCGCAAGGCAATCTTTTGGACGCCGACGTAGAGGCTGTCGTGAACACCGTAAATACGGTGGGCGTGATGGGCAAGGGCATCGCGCTGATGTTCAAAGAGCGATATCCGGACAATTACAAAGCCTATGCCGCCGCATCAAGACTCGGCGAAGTGCAGACGGGCCGAATGTTTGTATCCATGTCGACTGAATTAGCCGGACCCCGTTGGATCATCAATTTTCCCACGAAACGCCACTGGAGACAGCCGTCTAAATTGGAATGGATTGCTGAGGGTTTGCACGATCTGCGGTCGGTTATCATAGCAAACGGTATCCGTTCGATTGCGGTGCCTCCGCTTGGGAGCGGCAACGGAGGACTTCCGTGGAAAGCGGTTCGTCAACTAATTGAGAATCAACTTGGCAATATGCCGGATGTAGAAGTTGTTGTGTACGAACCTATCGCGCGATACCAAAACGTCATGAAGGGTCATGGCGTGGAAAAACTAACGCCAGCACGTGCTCTAATTGCAGAAATGGTTCGCAGGTATAGTGTGCTTGGATTAGACTGCTCGATTCTAGAAATCCAGAAGTTGGCATGGTTCCTTCAGCGGGTTATCGAATCCCTACGGTTGAAGAATCCACTGAAGCTTGATTTTGCACCCAAGCGGTACGGTCCGTTCGCGCAAAATCTTACCCATTTATTGAACGCGCTTGACGGTAGCTATCTGCATTGCGACAAGCGTCTCGCGGACGCATCGCCATCAGATACCATTCGTTTTGAAGATGAGAAACGCGCTGTACTCTCAGCGTTTTACGCCACCTCAGACGGTGCCGTTTTCACAACCGCAATCGAGCGAACAGATGCACTAATCGACGGTTTTCAGTCCCCGCTTGGCATGGAAGCACTCGCGACTGTGGATTGGCTCTTGGTGAACGAGAAAGCTGAGCCGACCTTGATCGGCATAAAGCAAGCGTTGAAGCATTGGCCTGGTGGTGCGTCCGCTGCGGAGCGTAAACAAGCACTGTTCACGGATAAGCTTTTGCGAGCAGCACTCAATACTCTTAAGGACTTTTCCAAACCTTCCCTCTGAGAAATCTCGAAAAAGACATCGAACGCGGCTTGGAAGGGCTTGTTCTTCTTGTGCGCGGTGGCGATCGTGTCGGCCAAGCCGCCGCCGAGTTCCGGCATGCGCTGCTTGAACTCGTCGATGGCTTCGTCGAAGCCGAGGTAATCGGGTTCGGTGTAGTCGTAGAAGCGGTTCAGCAGGTCGGCGACTTCGCCCGGCTTCTTCAAGTCGTAGCGCTGGCATTCCTTCGCATTCTGGAAGAGCACCGCCCGCTGGGTGTCCTCGAAGATCGTGTTCGTCAGCGGGTACTTCTTGGCGATCTTCTTCTGGATTTCGGCATCCAAGTCGTCGTTGGTGTCCTTCGCTTCCCAGTAGCCGCGGGCGAGTTTGAAGACGTCTTGCAGGGTGCCGTCGGGGTAGATGTGGACCTTCTTCCTGACGACTTTCTTCTTCTTGGGGATGAGCATCCAGCCGTGCGGCTTGGCCGTGGCGGCGAGGAGATTCAGGAAGGCGGTTTCCGTCGCCCCTTCATGGTGTGCGCCCATTTCGGCGTAGTGCCGCAGCGACGCGAGGTACTCGCGGATCGCGGCGGAGTCGGCTTTGATCTTCGTGGCCATCATGCAGAGTATACCGGGCGTGAGAACGAACGTCTTCCGGCCCAGCCGCTCTGCATTTTTCGCGGGAGTCCTTTTTCGGCTCGTCGTAAGCCTTAGGGGGGCTTGGTCATTCCGGTCCGCGAGTTGCTTTCTGGGCAGGACGGTGCTTTCCAACGGAGGGTGGGTGGGTACACGTCGGAAAGACAATCACCGGGGTCGAATGAAAGTGCTCACACCCAGCCCAGCATCCGCAGGA
>JANOSQ010000717.1:0-12390 GCA_031415915.1 Fimbriiglobus sp.
AGCGAGAGCGGCATTCATCATCGTGCGGGGAGACCTCACCCCCCAGCCCCCTCTCCGAAACGGAGAGGGGGAGAAAGAATCACCCCGCATCCCCGTCCCGCTTCGGCGGGTGGAAGAAGACCGCCAGCAGCACGGCCCCGATCACGGCGGCGAACATGCTGTATTGGAAGACCGCCGGGAAGTTGAGCGTCCCGTCGTCGGCGGAGTATTCCTTCATCAGTTTGCCGCAGGCGAAGTTGGCGACGAACGGCCCGACGCCGAGGATGAGCACGTTGAACAACCCTTGGGCGCTGGTGCGGACATCCTTGGGGAAGTACTTGTCCACGAAGATGTAGACGGTGGCGAAGAAGAAGGCGTAGCAGACCCCGTGCAGCAGGATCACCGCAATCACCGGCGTTTCTTGGGGGAAGAAGGCGAAGACGGCGAAGCGGGCCGCGTGGCCGAGGACGCCGACGATCATGGTGGTGCGCCAGCCGAAGCTCTTGAGCACCCAACCGAGGGAGAGCATCGTCACGATTTCGGCGACCTGCCCGAGCTTCATCGTCGCCCCCACCCAGTTCGACGGGATGCCGACGCTCTTCTCCAAGAAGGCGCCGGTCCAGAAGAAGTAGCTCTGGTGAACGGCCGCATCGATGAAGGTGACGAGGAAGAGCACGGCGAGGAAAGGCTTCTGCAAGAGCTTGAGCGCCTTCAACCAAGCCAGCGAATCGCCGGGGGTCGCGGGTTTCGGCGGCGTGTGCGGCAAGAAGAGGCTGTAGGCCGCCAACAGGAGCGACGCGGCCCCGGCCACGAGGAAAATGTAGCGCTTGCCCGACAACCCGGCGGCGCCGCCGAGCGGGGTGCCGAGCGCGGCGCCGATCAAGTCGAACCCCGTTTTGCCCGACGCGTTCACCGCCGCCCAATCGACGAGGATGAAAATGAACGGCCAACTGGCGACGATCCAACCGATGGTACCCCAGAGTCGCACGGGGCCGAACTGTTTCTCCGGGTTGGTGAACGCCGCGAAAGCGATGGAGTTCGTGATGGAAATCGTCGGCACGTAGAAGATCGAGTGCAGCAGCATCAGCCCGAAGAACGGCCAGAACGGAGCGAGCGGGGTGCCGGCGTCGCCGCCGATTTTCCCCGCCGACTTCTCCGTGATGACGAACGTCACGACCGGTTTCTTCGCCGCGTCGAGCTTGTCGTAGTCGGCCCAGTATTTCGTCGCCTTCTCGCCGCCGGCGGTGACGTTCGCAATCGCCACCGGGGTTCCGTCGGCCATTTTGCCGATGCCGTCGGTCTCCGTCGGCCCGCGCTCCGAGAGCACCACGTCGTTGAAGTTTCCGACCTCGCTCCCGTACGGCGCTTGGAGGAAGAACAGACCGATGATCGCCGCGCCGCCGACGAGGTGGCTGAAGGCGAGGAACTTCTCGGCGGCGAACATGCGGTCGACGATTTGCGAACTGAAGAAGAGGGCGACCAAGGCGCCGATGTTGAACGCGCCGAAGACGAAGCCGTTCATCCACCACTCGGGGAACTTCAACCCTTGGACGTACGGGAAGCCCAATTCGAACCACGCCCCCCAGATGAAGAACTGCAAGAACATCATCAGGCTGAGCTTGAGCATCAGGCCGGGCTGGGCGACGGCGGGAGGGGCGGCCATGCGAGAGACACTCCGGGCGATGGGCAATGCGATGCGCAGAATGTAAATCCGACCGGGGGATGCGGCAATCGGAAACCGCGCCGAGGGCGTATAATTTCCGCGATGACCCCACGACCCACGACCCTCGTCTTCGATTTCGACGGCACCCTCGCGGACTCGTTCGCGTCGGCCGTGGCCATTTTCCAGCGCATCGGCCCCAGCCTCGGGTTGAAGCCGATCCCCGATCCGGAACTCGCCCGCTCCATGCCGACGCGCCAGCTCCTCAAGGAAATCGGCGTGAACTTCTGGAAGCTCGGCCGCGTCGTCCGGGCCTATCAATCGGCCGCGGCCGACGAAGCCCACAACCTGAAGCTCTTCCCAGACTGGCCCGCGACCCTCCGGTCGCTCCACGCCCGCGGCGTGCAGCTCGGTATCCTGTCGTCGAACCGCGAGGAGACGATCCGCACCTGCCTCCGCGCCAACGGCGTCGAGGATTTGTTCGCGTTCGTCATCGGCTACCCCAAGCTCTTCGGCAAAGCCAAAGCCCTGCGGCGGATCATGAAGTCGCGCGATCTCGAACGGGGGGAGTTGCTCTACGTCGGCGACGAAACCCGGGACATCGAAGCGGCCCACAAAGCCAAGGTGCGCGTCGCGGCCGTCGGCTGGGGCTTCCAACGCCCGGCCATCCTGCGCGAAGCGAATCCGACGGCGTTCGTGGAATCGCCGGGCGAACTGCTGGCGCTGATTTCGTAGGTCACGCTTTGCGTGACGACGGTGAGAATCCGGTACGGCAATGGCGTCACGCAAAGCGTGACCTACAAAACCTCCAAGAACCGTTGGCAGAACCCAGCGAGGCTGGTCTGGAAGTTTCCGACCGCCGGGCGATATACTTCCGGTGTCGTCGAATCGGGGGAATGGCCATGAGTCGGGAACTGCGGAAGCGGGCGAGGCGGATGCTGCACGAAGGGAGCCGGCCCGAGATTATCGATGGGGTGGAAACCGGCGCACGAATCGTGACCGCCGAGAACTGGCTCACCGCCGCGACCTTGGCGGAATCGTACCTCAGCGAGTTGCGCTTCCATCCCCGCAGCGCGTGGACGCCGGCGAACGGTTCGGTGCTCTGGTGGATACTCGACCCCGAGTTCGGCCCGCAAGCGGAGACCATCGGCCCCGAATCGCTCGCCCCGCCGGATTACGCGTGGTGGACGCCGATCGGCACCCCGTCCGACGGCCGCACTGACGAATTGCCCGTTCTCGATTGAACCGTGTCAGCGCAACCCGAACAATTCCAGCACGCGACCCGTATCGCTCAAATCGTCGAGCAGGGCATCCGCACCGCAGATCCGCAACTCCTCGGCGCTGTGCCAACCCGTGGCGACTGCCAGCACATTCGCCCCGATGGCCCGGGCGCAAGTGACATCGTGCGGCGAGTCGCCGATGACCCAGACATCGGCCGCGTTCGCCCGGCGTCCCAGATGAGTGGAGACCGCGTCCAAGGCGATCCGGGCGACCTCGTTGCGGTCGGCGTGGAGATCGCCGAAGCCGCCGGGCCCGAAGAAGTTCCAGAGGCCGAAGTGTTCGAGTTTCGTCTGGGCCCCGCGGCGCACGTTCCCCGTCAGCAACCCCTGCACGATGCCCTCGCGCCGGTGGAATCGCTCCAATAGCGCGGGGATACCCGGAAGCACGGTGCCGCCGGCCGACTTCAGCGAGATGGGTAGTTCGCGGAGATAGGCCTCACGGAGCAAGTGCTGGTTGTCGTCGGTAGTCGGCAGGCCATGTGCGGCGAGCAAATCGCGCCCGATGGCGACATCCGTGCGGCCGCTGTAAGGCACGGTGTCGAGGATGTCCCGCAGGCCAAAGGCGGAGCGGAGGGCCGTTTCCATCGCCAATTTCCCGGCGCCCCCGCTGCGGATGAGCGTGCCGTCGATATCCCAGAGCACGATGGTCATTCTCGGTTCGTCCTTGCTTCGACTTTCAGGAGGGTCATTCTAGAAGTTCGCGCTCCGGCCCCATTCCGGTTGACGGTGCCGGTGGCGCTGGTATAGCCCCGGTTCGGGCGGGGAGTCCTCCGTCCTGTGGTCGTCGCCGAGGGTCGGGATGCCTGCGCTTCGCCCCGTTCACGCCCTGGTGCTCTTGCTGCCGTTTCTGCCGGCCTGCGCGCTGTCGATCGGCTCGGGGCACGAGACCCGCGAGACCACGTGGCCGACCGCCCCCGAACCGACGGCTCCGAAGGGCGTTCCGTTCGCCGTCGCGCGCAAACCGGGCACGAGAATCCCTTTGCACCCGGATCCGGTCGCGGTCGTCCCCGCGGTTCCGGAAGGCCCGTCGTCGGTTCCACCGGTCAAAGATTTGCCGCCGATCGTGTTGCCGCCCACGGTGGTGGCCGCGGCGCCGGAGTCGCCGCTCGTCGGGATCATGCGGGCGTATGTCGAAGGCAATCCGGAAGCCGCGATGCCGTTGGTCCAGACGCTCGACAAGCCGAACCAAGAGATGGTGCTGCAACTGGTGCCGGCGCTGGTGAAAGCGTCGAAGGTGAACCCGGCCCAAGCCGACCCGAAGGAGCTGGCGGTGATCGCGGGGCAGTTCACGGCGATCGCGGGGCAATTGAATCGCCGGGCGCCGCTGACCATCGAGAAGGCGGTCTTCTGCCGGTCGATCAAGAACTTCGGGCGTTACGAGATGCTGCCGGAGAGTCCGCTGTTGAAGCCGGGCACGCTGAATTTGATCTACTTCGAATTGGGCAACATCGCCAGTGAACCGGCGAACCAGAACGGCGTCGAGGGCTACCTGACGAAGTTGGTCTGCTCGTGGCAAATGCGGGACAGCGCCGATCAACCGCTGATCCTGATCGGGAAGCAGAAAGAAGAGAAGCTGGAGATGGTCGATCCGAAGGTGGATTTCAGCCAGAGTCACTTGCGGGACTATTACCTGCAACTGCAATTCAACGCCCCGCAGAAACCGGGCAAGTACACCGTGCACTTCAAAGTCCGGGATTCGATCACCGGGCGTGAAGTGTCGCGGTCGCTTCCGTTCCGCGTGCCCTAACCCGCACGAGCGAACTAACGGTTGCAGCCGGTACGCCCGGCCGCGATCGCACTCGACTTCGCCGCGAATCGGCGTGACCACCGGCCGCGCCGCCGTACTGTTGAAGGTGTCCGAGTTCCCCCCCGCAAAAGGTTCCCATGGCCGATATTCAACCGACCCAAGTCTTCTACCACGCCGGCACCGTGACACGCGACGAGCGCCACGCCCTGCTGAAACAGACCGGTGCCACCATTTGGTTCACCGGCCTCTCCGGCTCCGGCAAATCGACTCTGGCCGTCGCGCTCGAACAAGTGCTGATCGCCCGCGGCCACGCGGCCTATGTGCTCGATGGCGACAACATCCGCTTCGGCCTGAACTCCGGGCCGAAAATCCTGATGGACACCCGCGGCACGGCCGAAACGAGCGCCAAGCGATTCGGATTGGGGTTCAGCCCCGAGGACCGCGAAGAGAACATCCGCCGCATCGGCGAAGTTTCCAAGCTGTTCGCCGACTCCGGGTTGATCACGCTCACCAGCTTCATCAGCCCGTATCGCAAAGACCGCGATGCGGCGCGCAAGATTCACGAGGGGAACAAGACCGGGGCGATCCCGTTCATCGAAGTCCATTGCAACACGCCGATCGAAACCTGCGAGCAGCGCGACCCGAAGGGGCTGTACAAGCAAGCCCGCGATGCCGTCGCCGCCGGTAAAGGAATGGGGTTCACGGGAGTGGATGATCCGTACGAAGCCCCGCTGCAACCGGAGCTGACATGGGACGCTGCCACGCAGACCGTCGAGCAGGGCGTCGCGCTGGTGCTGAATGACCTGATCGCGAAGGGATTTGTTCGTTGATCGTTACAACCGCTACAATCGGAGCCTTCCCAGCCGTTCCAATCCCATTTTTCCTCAAGTCCCCTAGGCGCCGCATCCGCCGGGGGATTAACTGAGTCCATGTTGGGTTTGCTACCTTGCCTGACTGCGCGCCCCGATTCGGGGCGCGATTGGCGCGATTGCGCCAGTTGCGCTAGCGCCAGAAGCGGTCGAATTGGGATAATCGGCAAGGTGCCCGCAGGGCCCCCAGCTTCGCCAGTTCGGCACAGCCGATACAGGCGCCTCAATCCGGTAGGAACCTCGAAAAAAGCGATATTTTCACTGGAGTTAGAACTCACACGCGTTGACCCGAACCCGCGCACGACATAGAGTTTGGTCGTTCGACCCGTGCCCTGTGCCGTCCCCCGATTTCACCTCGGCCCCTCTCCGAAGTGCGCTCGCGGGCAATAATCAACCAGCTCGACAGGATGCCCATGGCCTCGACCGGATCAAAATGGCGGCTCGACCGCCCGGCAGAAGGATTCGATGCCGCCGGACCGTCCCTCGAGACGGCCCCGATGTTCCGAACCTTTCTGCCCGAATGCTACGAACCCCGCTACGCCTACCCGCTGCTCGTGATGTTCCACGCGCAGGGGAGCAACGAAGAACAGGTGCTCGACCTCGTTCCCCGCATGAGCCGACGGAACTTCGTCGCCCTGAGCCTCCGTGGCCCCGAACTCATGGGCGTCCGCGAAGACGGCCACTTGGCCTGCGGCTGGGGCACCGACGACCGCCACGTCGGCACCGTCAACGAGTACATCATCAAAGCCGTGGAATCGGTTCGCCGCGTGTGCAACATCCACACCGAGCGCATCTTCCTCGTCGGCGTCTGCGAAGGCGCCGCCGCGGCGTACCGGGCCGCCTTCGCCATGGGCGACCGCGTCGCCGGGGTCGTCTCCCTCAACGGCGGCATTCCGATCACCCCCCCTGGGGCAGCGAGCTTCGACTTCGCTTCGCTCAAGCCGATGCGCTTCCTCATCGGCCACGGCATCGCCAACGCGGTGCTCCCGTGCTCGGTCGCCCGCCAAGACTACAAACTGCTCTACGCCGCCGGGGCCGACGTCCGCCTGCGCACCTATGCCACGACGCATCGCCTGCACCAAGATATGCTCAACGATGTGAACCGCTGGGTCATCGGCGCGCTGAACGCGGATACGGATCGGTTGAGTCAGGTGCGGTAGGGGCAACTCCGCCGGCGGGACTCGAACTCGCCGACCCGCCGGTGCAAAGCGTCCGCGGGAACTTGGCGAAAGGGCACTCGCTTGTTCGGCGGTTCAACCTCTCCCTTCTACGGAAGCTTCGGAAACACATTCCCCCGCCAGCCGGCCTATTTCGACCCGCCCCGTGTCGGCCCCACCGATTCTGCTATAAACTCACTCTCCCTTTCCCGATTCGGAGGTTGGCAATGCTGCGATTGTCCCTGTTCACCCCGCTGGCGCTGTTGGCCCTCGCCCTGCCCGCCGGGGCCGAAGACAAGCCCGCCCACAAGGAGACCCGGTTGTTCGAACTCCGCGTGTACACCGCCAACGAAGGCAAGCTCGACGCCATCCATAAGCGCAGCAAAGAGGGTGGCCTCAAAACCCTCGAAAAGCACGGCGTGACCGTGCTCGGCGTCTGGTCGCCGGTCGATCCGAAAGACGCCCGCTTCTTCTTGCTGCTCGCCCACAAAGACAAAGCCGCCCGCGACGCGTCGTTCAAAGCCTTCGGCGCCGACCCGGACTGGGTGAAGATCCGCGATGAATCCGAGAAGGACGGCAAGCTCGTCGCCAAGGCCGAGGAGATCTTCCTGACGGCCACCGACTTTTCGCCGGCCATCAAGGTCGGCGACCACGACGCCGGGCGCATCTTCGAACTGCGGACTTACACCGCCACCGAAGGCAAGCTCGACAATCTCAACGCCCGCTTCCGCGATCACACCGTCAAGCTCTTCGCCAAGCACGGCATGACGAACTGGGTCTACTGGAACTACTTGAAAGGCACCAAAGGCGACGATGCGATGCTCGTCTATTTCCTGACGCACGCCAGCCCGGAGGCCGCGAAGAAGTCCTTCGGTGAATTCGCGAAGGACCCGGATTGGGTCGCCGCCCGCAAAGCGAGCGAAGAGAAAGCCGGCGGCTCGCTGACCGCCGCGAAAGACGGGGTGAAGTCGGTGTACCTGAAAGCGACCGACTACTCGCCGACGAAGTGAATCACGCCCCAACCAGCTCCCGCTTCGCCCCCGGTCGGCTCTTCTCCCGGTCGGCCCGGTTCTCGTTCAACTTGGGGTGCGGCACCAAGAACGGCCCCGCGGCCAAGTAGTCCAAGTTGCCCAGCAGGAAGGCCCGCACCGCGTCCTGCGGGGTGCAGATGATCGGCTCCTCGTGCATGTTGAAGCTGGTGTTGATGACCACGGGGATGCCGGTGTGGCGCTCGTAGGCCGCGATCAGCTTGTGGTAGCTCGGGTTGCTCTGCGGGGTGACCAGTTGCGGGCGGGCGGTGCCGTCCACGTGGACCGCGGCCGGACTGTGGCCTTTCATCCAGTCGGTGCAATCGAATGTCACCGTCATGAACTCGGCGGTCTTCTCGCACCCGCTCACATTCTTGAACAGCTTCGGTGCGGCCTCGGCCAAGCAGCTCGGGGCGAACGGCATGAACTCCGTCCGCGCGAGCTGGTGATTGAGCCACTGGTTCACTTCGGGATCTTTCGCCGGGTAGAGCACGCTGCGATTGCCCAAGGCCCGCGGGCCGTACTCCATGCGACCGGCGAAGCGGCCCACGATCTGGTTGTCGGCGAGCAATTCCGCCGTGCGCTCCTCGGGTTCATCGTGGCGCTCGTACTGCAAGTTCTCGGCGTCGAGGGCCGCGCGGATCTGGTCTTCGGTGTAGTCCGGCCCGAAGTAGACGGTGTCGAACGGCCCGGCCTTTCGCATCACCTCGTGGCCGAAGGCGAGCATCGCGGCGCCGGTGCCGCAGCCGCCGTCCCCCATGTTCGGATAAACGAACAGCCCCGAAACGCCCGGGATTTCGTGGAGGCGCTGGTTCAACTTCACGTTGGCGTGAACCCCGCCGCTGACGACGATGTTCTTCAGCCCGGTCTTTTGAATCCAGAAAGTCACCACCCGCCGCGCCACTTCTTCGAGCACGTACTGGTACGCCGCGGCGACATCGCGCTTGGCGAAGCGCCCGGCCAGCGCCCGCGTGAAGAAATGGTTCAACCCGCCTTGGATCTTGATGTCGCCGTTGCTGGTATCGAAGCGCGCGAGCAAAATATCGGCGATGTGTTTGGCGTCGCCGTAGGCCGCGAGGCCGACGATCTTCCCTTCGTGCCGGCTCGGTTTGAAGCCCAGGCCGCTGGTCACTTGCTCGTAGAAGATCCCGAGGGAATTCGGGAAGCGGAAGCGGTGCAGGTTCTCGAGGCCGTCCGGCCCGCAGGCGTAGATGCCGCCGCACATCCCGGAACCGTAGCCGTCGAACGTGACCGCGAGCGCCGTGTCGAACGGCCCGGCGTAGTAGGCGTTGGCCGCGTGCGTGTCGTGGTGCTGGAAGCGATTCAGCGGCTTGTTTTCCAGCCCGAAGGCCTTCAACCCGGCGAGCAGTTCCGCGTTCCATTGGGTGTGGTCGGCGATGGCGTTCGCTTGCCATTGGCCGAAGAGTCGGCGGTGCGCCCGCGCATCGAGCGAGGCGCTGCCGGCGAGCCGTTCGTAGAGGAAGCGCTTGTACCACGCCTTCTTCGGCATGAACTCCGCGGCTTCGGTCTCGATCCCCGGGATGCGGGCCGTGCGATTCACCGCGTAGCCGTTATCGATCCTCGCCCGGTAGAGTTTCGCGCTCTCGCCGCGGGGTTTCGAATGCTCCGCGACATCGACGGCCACCGACTCGGCGATCAACCGGGCTTCTTCCGGGGCGTCGAAGAAAGCGTAAGCGACGGCGTCGAGCGATTGCGGATCCCAACCGAGGCGGTTCAATCCTTCGCGCAGAGCGAGGTGCGGGAAGCCCGATTGCAGCTTCACCCGGCTCAGGCGCTCTTCCCCGCAGGCGAAGAGCACGCGCCCGTCTTCCATCAGGCTCACGTTGGTGTCTTTGTCGAGCGGGCTGATACCGAGGATTCTCATCGGGTCGTCGTCTCCAAATGGGTCGCGATCTCGGTCATCGTCGCCGGCTGAAACTCCGGCCAATCGCGGAGCAACTTCAACACAGTTTCCGCGCGGTCGAGCATCTTTGCTACGTCGGTTGCCGTGCGATTGTACGGGCTTCCCCCCGGCAGCAAACTGCTGCTGTGCAGGGTGAAGCCGACGAACGGCGGCCGCAGGCGGCGCAGAACGGCGAGGAACTGTAGCATCCGTTCGCCGAGCGGGTTCTCAAAATTCAGCCAGGCTTTGGAAGCGACACCCGTGCGGTCGAGAATTCCCGTGAGGCGCAGCGCCCGGCCGAGTTTGGAATCGGCCGATTTCAGCGCCCGATCCCAGAAACGCTGGGCTTTCCGCGTGTAGCCGAAGGTCAGTGGGAGTTCCCAGAGCGGTTGGTCGCAGTCGAAGCGCGGCGGTTGCCGAACCGGTTCGAGACCGCGATTGCGATAATCGGGCGCGCCGTCGTCGGCCCACGTGTTGAAGGGAAGCACGGAACAATCGACCCAGATCCCCGCATCGCGGAGGTGGTTTTGAATCTGCGGGGATGTGGAATAGCGCCCGCCGCGGAAGCTCGTCGGTTTCAGCCCCGCCTCGCGGAACGCGGCCAGCGTGACATCGAGCTTCGCCTTGGCTTCGTCCCACGGCAAGTTGTGCAGGAAGCTATCGCGGACGGGGACTTTGTCGGTCGGAGCGAGCGGCGGTGTATTCCACGGGTGGATGTGCAGCCCGATTTCGACATTCGGCTTCGCGGCGAGTTCTTGCATCACCGCACGGCCGGCGGGATCGGCGAGCACGGCGTGATTCGTGAAATAGACGACCGAGGCACCCGCCGCGGCCATGCGCTCTTGGAACGCCGGCAGCAGCGCGATGTTCGCCGTCCGCGTCGGCCCGGTCGGGTAGCCGGAACTCCAGTCCCACTCTTCTTCGGTATCGACCGTGACGCAATAGCGGATCGGCTCGGGCATCGGGCGCTCGGGGAGGATGACATCACCAGACAATCTTAGAGCGCCGCACGACCTAGCGGGACGACGATCCTCGGTGATTGCGCTGTACGAGCCGGACGCGTGAGCGACGGACCGATCCCCTTTCGCGGAGCTGGATTCCTCCCGGTGCGGTCCGTCACCCCAACCACAGCCAAACCACCCAGGCAATCAGCGCGGTGAAACCAATCATCCCGACCAGCGCCAATCGCTTCGCGCACTTCAGCGCCTTCGCTTTCTGCGGGACGAACATCGTCCACTCCCCCACTTCCGCTTCTGCCACCGGCTCCGGCGCCGGCGGCACCTCCCGCTGCACCCACCAATTCCGGCTCCAGCCGAAGTTCATGAGCAACACCACCGGCCGGCAGAGCGACTTCGTCGGGAAGGTGTCGAGCTTCGCCACGCTCGTCTCGAAGAACCACCCGGCCCGTTCGAGGTAGCGTTCGCGCTCGGCGCCGGTCGAATGCTTCGCCGCGTACTGGAACACTTCGACCTTGCGCAGATCCTGCGCGGCCCACGTTTCCGTGGGGTATTGCAGCTTCTCGGGGGTATCGAGGATCGGCCGTTCGTTCGCCGCCATCCAGCGGGCGTAGTGCAGCAGCGTCTGTCGGGCGAACGAGTACATCGCGTCGAGTTCGCCGCGTTCGATCTTCAAATCCAAATAGCGGCCGAGCGCTTGCAGGTGCATCGTGTAGAACCAGCGCAGCTCCGCGTTGAGCAAGTTCAGCGCATCGAGGTTCTGACTCGGACTCGCCACCCGGCGGATCAGCACCTCGGCGAAGTCCAGATACTTGCGATCCCCCGTGAGGCGGAAGCCGTCGAGCAGGGCGTTGATCGAGTTCGCCGACGCGCGGCCGGGGCCGTGGTAGCCCGCTTGGCTATCGGTGGCCAAGCCGGTGAACTCCCGACTGAGCCAGCGGAAGACGGTCTTCGATGGATCTTCCACATTCAAGATGTAATCGGCGAGGCCGACGACGGTTTGCCGGTAGCGCGGATCGCCGGTGAGGAAATAGGCGATCATCATCCCGGTGGTGTAGACGTGCGACGGGGCCGGCCCGCCGCCGACGCTGTAGGCCTTCAGCAGTTTCTGCTTGGTGGCGTCGTCGAGCGAATCGAGCTTTTCGACGCGGGTGTCCTGCGGGCCGCTGCGGATGCGCTTGGGGTAGCTGCGGTGCGTCGATGTATCGGCGTGGGCGTAGTGGTAGGTGTGCCAGAAGAGGCCGCCGTTGTACGCGGCCTTGTCGCCGGTGGTGTGGTAGATGTCGATGTCGGCCGTGTGGTCGGCGCACTCGATCATCTGCGTGAACCAGCGCGGGTCGCCACTGCGGAAGAACTGGGCCGCGAAGCCGCCGACGCAGTCGTACTGGTTGTTGTAATGCGACACCATCGGCGCCGGGCCGGCGTGCCGCACGGCCTCGTGGTCGCCGTAGATGTCTCCGAAGTTGCGCCAGCCGTATTCGTCGATCTTCTCGCGCTTGTGCAGGAAGGTATCGTCCCCTTCGATGGCTTGATCGACGAGCTTCAAATAAAGCGCGTGCGGATCGGTCGATTTCGGTGTGAGGTGCGGCAGCGCTTCGCAGCGGGCGTACCACTCGGGGGAACAGGAGACTTGCAGTGGCGACCGCGCCCAGACGAGCGGTTGGTCGGTGATCCCGGCGTCGCCGAAGGCGATGGTGAAGGTGTGGGTCTTCTGCTCGCCGCCTTGGAGTTCCGTCTCGCCGGTCGGGAATAGCCCAAGTGTCAACTCGGTGTCACTCGCCGTGATCGATTCCGGGAAGTTCTCCCAGAAA
>JANOSQ010000718.1:0-3186 GCA_031415915.1 Fimbriiglobus sp.
TTCGAGGATCACCCGGCCGGGGATGCCATCGGGGGGCGCTTCGGAGAAAGTCCGGGTGAAGGCCGCGAAATTCGGATCGGGGTTCGCCGGCGGTTCGATCCGTTCCAGTGCGGCGACCGCGGCGGTGACGAGCACCAGCGCAAGCCCTCGCAATCGAATTCCGGGAATCGCCCGTACTCCGGCATCGGCGAGCACGGCGCAGCCGAACAACAGCGGGAGCAGAAGGTAGCCGAAGTTTCGCAAGTAGGGGAACTTCCCCGCGGCCGCGAAGTGCAACGCCGAGGCGAGCAGTGCCGCGGCCCCGAGCAAACTGACTCCGCGCGAACTGCGGAACGCAGCGGCGACGGTGGCTCCCACCGTTCCGATGATACCGATCCCTTTCCAGAGCGGCGTCGGGCACAAGTAATTCACCGCGTCGCGCCATTGTTCCCCGTAGCCAGCCGCGCCGCTGTAGGGCACGCCGTACTGGTTCATCGCGGAGACCACGAACGGCAAGCGATCCATGAGGAACACGCCGAGGATCGCGGCGGTCGCCAAGCCGACTGCGAGGAGCGCTTTCCGGACGGCGGCGATATCGTCCAGCTTCGGCTGAATCCAACGCGGGGCCAGCAGGAGCACCGCGAACGCGGGGGCGATCCAATCGGCCGCCAAGTTCACGAGGTTCATCACAATCAACGCGCTGACCGCGGTGAGCGCCGCCCCCGCGAGGATCGACCCCGGCCGCGCGAGCAGCCACCGCGCGGCGAGGACGAACACCACGCAGAAGAGCATCATGAGCGCATAGCCGCGCGACTCCATGGAATACCACGACACGTACGGCCAGACCATCGCGAGCGCCGCGGCGACCGGCGCCGCCCAACCCCGACCGCTGACGATGCAGAGCCATGCGAGTGCGAGCGCGAACGCCATCGCTGCAATCAACGCCGGCAACCTCACGGCCGCTTCGATGGGTTGAACGCGGCCGATGAAGAAGTTGACCGCGAAACTGTGGGGGACGTGGTTGTTCGGCTCCGCCCACCGCCCGAGGCTGGCATAGGCGCCGATGGCCAACTCCGACGGCGACAGCGGCCGCAAGTTCTGCAACTGCTCGCGCCGGGCGAGATCCCGCGGCGTCCCGTCGCCGTTCGTACCCGCGCCCGTATAGACCCGCAGCGTAATGAGTTCGTCTTCCATCAGCGGCCGACGGAATTCCTCGGAGCGAAACTTCAGGACACCGAGGAGGACCACGGGGATGACTGCCAGCAACATCGCCAACCAAGGCTTCGGGGAATCGGTCACGGCAGCTTGGCTCCGAGTCGGGAGAGGAATTGTAGTGTAGCGACTATCGAGAGACGTTCGGTCACGCTCCCGTGACGCCGGCGAGGAATATTCCTTCGCTCTTCCCCTTGGGATATCTTGCGGAGCCGAGTCGCGAAGGTATACCTCGACCCAAAAGTAGTTGCGCACCGCCAATCGAGAGGTGGTACGATGCCAAGTGGCCCTCCCACCCCTCTCCTCAAGGATCCTCTCCCATGGAACCTTCCACGCGTCGCACGTTCCTTTTCGACGTCGGCGAAGGCATGTTGGCGGCGAGCCTCGGCTCGGCGCTGGCCCTCGACCTCGATCTCTCCCCGGCGCACGCCGCGGAGGAATCCAAAGACCTTCACTTCGGCGACCTCGAACCGATCGTCGGGATGCTGCAAGACACCCCCAAAGACAAAATCATCGGGAAGGTCGTCGGCAAACTCAACGACGGCACCAGCCTCAAGACCATGACCTCGGCCGCGGTATTGGCCAACGCCCGCACCTTCGGCGGCGAGAACTACTTCGGCTTCCACATCTTCATGGCCCTCGCCCCGACCTACGCGATGGCCGCCGAGCTGCCCAAAGAGCGCGCCGCGCTGCCGCTGTTGAAGGTGCTCTACCGCAACGCCCACTACATGCAGGAAGTCGGCGGGCGGAAGAACGAAGTGCTGCACGCCATCACCCCCGCGGCGTCGGCCAAGCCCGAAGCGATCCGCAAAGCGGTGAACGCCGGGGATCGTGATACCGGTGAGCGGCTGCTGTTGGCCTCGGGCAAAACGCGGACCGAGCTTCTCAACGCGGCATTGTGGCACGTCGAAGACAACCACGATGTCCACACCGCCGTGATGCCGTGGCGCGCGTACTCCGTGCTCGACATCGTCGGCGCCGAACACGCCGCCACACTCTTCCGGCAGTCGGTGCGCCAGTGCGCCAAGCAGTGCGAGAACATGAAGGGCAAAGAAGCCCAGTTGGACGCGACGCGGGCCATCGTGCCGAATCTTTTGGAGAAGCACGTTCTGCCCCGCGCCAAGCCGGGCACGAAAGCCGCCGACGACCAATGGGTCGAGAGCTTCTGCGAGACGATCCTGGCGTCCACATCGGAGCAAGCCGGGGAAGCGGTGGCGTTGGCCTTGGCCGAGGGCTTCCTGCCCGAGCACATCGGCGAAGCAATCTCGATGGCGACCAATCAACTCGTGCTGCGCCAAGTCGAGAATTGGGAAGGTCGGAGCACCAACGGACGGCGGACGCACGGCGATTCCCCCGGCGTCCACGCGTCGGACACCACCAACGCCTGGCGGAACATGGCCCGCGTCGGCAGCCCGCGCCACCAAGCGGCCGGCCTGATGCTCGCGGCCATGGACGCCGCCCGGAGCCACGGTTGGACGCAGCCGAATAAGTCACTGGGCTACTCGAAGTCGCCGCACCCCCGTACGGAAGACTCGAAACTGGTGAAGGCGACGGGGGCGAAGGATCTGCTGAAGGAACTCGACGGCGCGATCCGCGAGAACGACCAACTCCGGGCGATGGCCTTGGCCCACGCCTACGGGGAACAGAAGCTCGACGTCCGGGCGATCTCCGACTTGCTGCTCCAGTACGCGATCAGCGAAGACGGCCGACTCCACTCCGAGAAGTACTACCGCACCGTGCAGGAAGAATTCCAAACGACGCGGGCGGCGTTCCGCTGGCGGCAGATCACCGCGCTCGCGCGGGTGACGGCGAGCATGTACGGGTACTCGCAGTTCGACAAGAAAGACGGCCGGGCACCGGGCTACGAAGAAGCGTGCAAGCTGCTGCGCGTGTGAACAACGATGCCCCGGCCCCGCCTGGGCTTTTTCATTTCAGCACGGCTTTGATGACGTGCCCATGCACGTCGGTCAATCGGCGCGGGATTCCGTTTTGGTA
>JANOSQ010000719.1:0-2701 GCA_031415915.1 Fimbriiglobus sp.
CGGCGGGCGGCTCAATCGGTTGCGGCACTACCGCAACTTGGCGAAAATGCCCGAGCGACTCGGCGCCCTGCTGACGACCTACCGCTTCGGCTCCTGCGCCGACTACCTTCAACTCGCACCGGAGCCGGCGCCCCCGCCGGAAGATCTCGTGCCGCTCGCGCACACCGGGAGTACCCCGTCGGGCCGCATGGATCGCGAGAATTTCGTACCCGCCGGGGATCGCGAGGCGATCTCCATCGTGGTGCCCTGCTTCAACGAGGAATTGATCGTCGCGCATTTGCGCAACACCCTCGACGAAGTCCGCGAGCGCCTCGGTCACACTTACGATGTCACCTGCTTGCTCATCGACGACGGCAGCACCGACGAAACTTGGGCCGCGCTCAAGCGCGCCTTCGGGAACCGCGAGGGCTACCAACTCCTGCGCCACGACGTCAACCTCGGCATCGCCGCCGCGATCATGACCGGCATCCGCGGGGCGAACACCGAAATCGTTTGCTCGATGGACAGCGATTGCAGCTACGACCCCCTCAAACTCGCCGAACTGATCCCCTTGTTGACGACTGGCGTCGATCTGGTGACCGCGTCGCCGTACCACCCGGCCGGCGGGGTGAAAAACGTCCCCGCGTGGCGCCTGAAGTTGTCGAAGGGGTGCGCTTGGCTCTACCGGCGCGTGCTGCGGACGAACCTGCACACCTACACGAGCTGCCTGCGCGTCTACCGGCGCAGCACCATCGCCGCGATCCCGCTCGTCAATGCCCGTTACCTCGGCATCGCCGAACTCGTCGGCCGGCTCGACCTCGCGGGCAAGACCGTCGTCGAACACCCGGCCGTGCTCGAATGCCGGCTCCACGGGCGCTCGAAGATGAAGACCGTCCGCACGATCCTCGGCCACCTGCGGCTCATGCTGCGGTTGATGTTCGACCGCCGGCGCCAGCAGCGGCTCACCGACCGCGACGCCATCATCCGCGGCCAAGTGACGATGATCGCGAAGGCCCATACCGTCGTGACCCAAGACACGCCCGCGCCGAAACGTTTCGGTTCGCCCGCACCCACCACCGTCGGCTCGCCCCCATGATGCTTCCTTCCGATCAAGATTCCACCGGCCGCACACTCGGCGATGAAGAGATCGCCCTCGTCACCGAAGCCCTGCGCAGCGGCACGCTGACCGCGACCAAAGGGAAGTTCGCCAAGCGGCTCGAAACCGAGTTCGCCGCGCTGCTCGGCGCGAAGCACTCCCACGCTTGCTCCTCCGGTTCCGCCGCGATCCACGCGGCCATCGCCGCCATCGACCCCGAACCGGGCGACGAAATCATCACCACGTCGATCACCGACATGGGCGCGCTCACGCCGATCCTCTACCAAGGGGCGATCCCCGTCTTCGCCGATGTGGATCCGCTGACGGGGAACGTGACCGCCGACACGATCGCCGCGCGGATTTCCCCGCGGACGCAGGCGATCATCGTCACGCACCTGTTCGGCAACCCCTGCGACATGAAGCCGATCTTGAACTTGGCCGAGCTTCACAACCTCCCGATCATCGAAGATTGCGCCCAAGCCTTCCTGAGCACCTACCGCGGCCAGCCCATCGGCACCTTCGGCGCCATCGGTTGCTTCAGCCTGCAGCAGGGGAAGCACATCACCACCGGCGAAGGTGGCTTAGTCGTGTCGAACGATGCCGCGCTCGCTCGGAAAGTGTTCTTGTTCAACAACAAATCGTGGGGCTACGGCGACGCCAACCCGGATCACTACACCATCGGCTTGAACTATCGCATCAGCGAGTTGCAAGCCGCCGTGGCGGTGGCGCAGCTCGCCAAATTGAAGGGGATCGTCGAAGCGCGGACTTCGCTGGCCGCGCGGATGGATCAATTGCTCGCGGGTGTTCCCGGCATTTCGGCGCCGGTGCGGACGCCGATCTCGGAACATGTGTTTTGGAAGTACAGCCTCCTCGTCGATCCCGCGGTGATCCCCGGCGGCCCGCCCGCGCTCGCCAAGGAACTGAAGCTCGACAACATCCTCAGCGCGCCGCGCTACATCCAGAAGCCCGCGTTCCGCTGCGAAGTGATTCGCGACCAGCGGACTTTCGGGCAGAGCCGCTGGCCGTTCACCCTCGCCCGGCCCGACGCGGTCGATTACGCCGCCGAGCGGTTTCCGGGAACCTTCGAGTACCTCGACCGCGTCCTAGTGCTCCCGTGGAATGAAAAGTACACCGCCGACACCCTCGACTTCCTCGCGGCGTCGATCCGCCGGGCGGCCACCAAGCTTTCGGAAAACGCACCATGACACCCGTGACGTTCGCACTCGTCGGCGCCGGTGGCATCGCCCAGAGCTACGCCAGCGCCTTCGACCGACACCCGGATGCGGCACTCGTCGCCGTGGTCGATGTCCGCGCCGATGCGGCCGCGGCGCTGGCCGCCCGATTCGGTTGCCCGGCTTTCGCGTCGCCCGATGCGCTCTACCGCTCCGGGATCGACATCGATGCCGCGATCCTCTGCACGCCGCCGAACACGCACGAGCCGATCACGCTCGGCTTGGTGAAGCAGGGCATCCACGTCCTGTGCGAGAAACCCTTCACTTTCACGGCCGAGAGCGCCCGCTCGATGGCCCGCGCCGCCGACGACGCGGGTGTATTGCTGACGATGGGGTCGAAGTTCCGGTACGTCGAAGACGTCTCCAAGGCCAAGGCGCTGATCGCGTCCGGGGT
>JANOSQ010000720.1:0-2477 GCA_031415915.1 Fimbriiglobus sp.
TCGTTCCCAAGGCCGCACAGTGCACGAACCTGCTCGTCCCCGTCTGCGTGTCCAGTTCGCACATCGCCTACGGTTCGATTCGTATGGAGCCGGTTTTCATGGTCCTCGGTCAGAGCGCCGCGACGGCCGCCTGCCTCGCGATCAATGACGGCACCGGCGTGCAAAAGGTGGAGTACGCGAAGCTCTCGAAGCGGTTACTGGCGGATAAACAAGTACTCGAATATGCCGCACCGAAAGGACGTGGGATCGACCCGAGCAATTGGAAGGCATCGTCGTCGATGACGACGATGCGGAACGGACGGGATTCGCCGCCGCGAGCGAGGCGAACCTCCCCTTCATCGGCCGGGGCTACCACCACGACGGCAACGCGATGCGCGGAGACCAGAGCGCCAAGTACACGCCGAACCTGCCGAAGGCGGGCCGCTACGAAGTGCGCCTGTCGTACCCGACCGACGGAAACCGCGCGACCAACGCGACCATTGCCATTGTCCACGCAGACGGAACGACTCGACTCCCCGTCAACCAGCGGAAGAAGCCGGCCTTGGCCAACGGTTTCACATCCGTGGGAACCTTCCGCTTCATCGAAGGGAAAGCGGGTTCGGTAACAATCGGCAACGACAAAGCGGATGGCTATGTCGTTATCGACGCAGTTCAATGGCTCCCATCGAAGGACTAGGGACGTTTCCCGGATGCCGAGCTTCGCAACAAAGTGATTGCTCTGCGAACGTTAGTTAACAGCATGGCCCATCCCTATGCCAGAGCCTTTCCCATGCTTGCATTTGTCGTGATCTTCGGCGCGGTGGCGATCTCCACCCTCGGGCAAGGTCGAGTTGAGGACGTTCGCTCGCACGTGAGCCCGAAGGCCACAGCTCCGAACGCGGGAGAAGCTAAAGATCACGTCGAATCCCTCCCGCCCGGCGCCGTCGCGCGATTCGGGTCGGCCCGTTTGCGCACCACCGCGACCGTCTTCGCCCTCTCCGCCGACGGGAAAACCCTGCACAGCTTGGCCGGCGCCCGCACGATCGGCCGCTGGGATACCGAAACCGGTCGGCTCCTCGACGAAGTCCAAATGAAAGCGGGAACCAATGCAGATTGCTGGTTTTCCCCCGATCGACGCTCCGTGGCTGCGCTGGATTCCGAGGGCGTCGGCCTCTACGACGCGGGGACCGGCGAACGCAAGCGGACCGTGGCACCGAATGACACGTCCGGGATGCTGGTCGCGGCGTTCTCACCGGACGGCCTCACGCTGGCGACCTCGGAATATGTGACGAAGGGCGGTGGGCTCCGGGTGGGGCGAGTGCGTCTCTTTCCCGTCGCCGGGGGCAAATCGAAGCTGATGGCCGAACTGCCCAGTTACGTCAACGGATTGGCGTTCTCGCCCGACGGGAAGCGGTTGTACGCTGCGGTCGACAATCGCTCGATCCGCTGCTTCGACACCGAGACGGCCAAGGAAGTCTGGAAGAATGACCATTGGGCTCGGCACCTCGCCGTATCGCCCGACGGCAAGATGCTCGCGAGCGATACGTACCAAGGGGGGCCTCTGCGGCTCTGGAATGGCGAGAGCGGAGAGAAAATCGCAACCCTCGATACCGACAAGCGGTCGTGGTCGCGCCGAGTCGCGTTCAGCCCCGATAGCAAGACTGTCGGCTTCGGCACGAACGACGGCGTGCAAATCTGGGATATTGCCGAGAAGAAACTCCTCCATCGGTTCGGCGGTGCCGGGCCCGACCTCGCGTTCGCCGCGGACAGCGCTTCCGTCTATACACTCGGCTCCGTGCCGAAGCACACCTCGTGGCTGAACCAGATCGAGATCTGGTTCAGCATTTTGAGTCGCCGGGTGATCCGCCGCGGCGCGTTCCGTTCGACGGCCGACCTGCGGGATCCGATTCTGAAGTTCATCGACTACTACAACAACACGATGGCGAAGCCGTTCAAGTGGACGTACGCCGGTCGTCCGCTGAACGTGTGAACTTGGCTAAACCACCCGCACTCATGGCGGGGTGAGTCAGCCAGGGTGATCTAGCGATGACATTCTGCCCATATGCTGACTCCCCGCCGTCCGACTGATTTGGCGCAAGTAAACTCGGTGCATTTTGTCACACTTTGTGCGCTTGGCCGGAAAAGGTTTCGGAACGGGATAATCGGAGGGTGGCATGGCAAAGGCCCGCGCGTTCGAGTCCAACCCGCTTGGACGCATCAACGAGTTCCGGTCGCTACTCTCGGACCGCTACTCGAAATCGGCCATCCTGAAAGAGTTGCTTCAGAACGCGGACGACGCCGGAGCGACGAAAGTTCTCGTGGCGTCGGTCGTCACACCGCACGGGTGTACACACGAACTGCTGACGCAGGGCTCGCCGGCGGTGGTGATACTCAACGACGGGGAGTTCAAGGACCGTGACGCGGTCGCCATTTGCCAATTCGGGCTGAACAACAAGTCGGGCGAAGCGGCGACCATTGGCAAATTCGGTCTGGGACTC
>JANOSQ010000721.1:0-6995 GCA_031415915.1 Fimbriiglobus sp.
GGATCCCAAAGCCGTCGCCGCGCTCGACGACTTGGCCGAGAGCCTCGCGGTGAAGAAGAACGTCCCGGCCGATTTCGTCGTCGATGTCTGGGATGCGCTCAAAGCGGCGCCCTCGGCCAAGCGCGATCCGCTCCGCAAGAAATTCGAAGACGCGCTGCCCAAGGACCCCGTCGGCAAGTTCGGCCCCAGCCTGACCGGCGGCGACGCCGCGAAGGGGCGGGACATCTTCTTCAACCACACGGCCGCGCAGTGCATCCGTTGCCACAAGGTCGATGGCATCGGCGGCATCGCCGGCCCGGAACTCACGAAACTCGTTCAGCGCAACCCGGTGAAGACACGCGACTACATCCTCGAATCGCTGGTGCTACCGAGCGCCAAACTCGCCGAGGGCTTCGCCAGCGTGACGCTGACGCTCCTCGACGGCCGCACCGTCGCGGGGGTCGTTCAGAAGGACGACGGCAAGACCGTGACCCTCTTGCCGCCGGACGGGAAGGTGCTGGCGATTCCGACCGACGACATCGACAAGCGGACGAAGCCGGAATCGGGAATGCCGAGCGTGGAGAAGGTGCTGACCCCGCGCGAGATGCGCGACCTGATCGAGTTTCTGAGCGGTCTGAAGTGACATTCACGCCGCTTCGGTGGCCAGCGCCCGCATCGCGTCGCGGATCTCCGCGTACTGCGGCACCGAGTTGTCCTCGTAAATCTGGTTCATGCCGATGCCGGGGATGTGCTTGCCCTGCAAGAGTCGGGGCTGCACGAGCAGATCGTAAAAGTGATCCTCGATGGTGCGGCGTAGCAGGTGTTCGCTGAAGTTGGTCACTTCCGTGTCTTCATTCACGAACATCACCCGGCCGGTCTTTTCGATGCTGCGCGAGAGCGCATCCCAGTCGTACGGGAAGATGCTGCGCAGGTCGATCACGTCGAACTGATGGCCGTAGTCGCGCCGCAATTCGTCCGCGGCTTTCACGCACATCGGCACCGGTCGGCCGTAGCTGATGACCGTCGCCGCAGTCCCCTCCCGCACCAGACTCGCCTCGCCGATGGGGATGAAGTGCTCGCGCATTTCGGGCCAGTCGGGAATCCAGTTGGCGCGGTCGTTCACCGGGGCGTCGATCCGGCGGGCGAGTTCGTCCGCGTCCGCCGGCTCGCCGGGGAGGAGTTTATCGCCTTTCACGCGCATGAGCGCTTTGGGCAGCAGCACCAGCACCGGATTCGGGTCGGCAATGGCGCTGAGCATCAATCCGTAAGCGTCGAGCGGGTTCGACGGCATGACGATCTTCCACCCCGCCAACCGCGAGGCCCAGCTCTCGAAGCTGTGGCTGTGATAAACGCTACCGCGGATGCCGGCGCCGTTCGGCGTCATCACGACGATGGGCATGGCGAAGCCGCCGGCGCTGCACCAGCGCTGGTTCCCGGCGACCTTCAGTAGGTCGATACTGTTGAACGCGTAATCGCAGAATTGGATCTCGGCGACCGGCTTGGCCCCGGCGTAGGCCAGCCCCATGGCGGTACCGAGGATGCCGCGCTCGTCGAGCGGGGTATTCCACGCGGTGGCGAGCCCCTGTGTGGCAGTGAAGACGCCCCCGAGCGGCGGGCCGACGTCCTCGCCGAGGACATCGGTGACGCCGAGGTGGGTCTCGCCGTAATGCAGGGCGAGCCGGATCGCTTGGACGAGGGTGGCCATCAGATGCGGTCCACCCACTCTTGCGGATCGCGGTTCGTATTGAAAATAGAGAAGACGCTGACGGCCTCGTCATCGAGTCGATAGTAAATTGCGTAGGGCCAGCCACCGACAATCGCTTCGCGAATCCCGTCGTGGACTTCGGCCCACCGATACGGGTTCTCGCCGATTTCCTTCAGCACCCTTTCGAACGTCCGAGACAGTCTCGTGGCGAGTTTCGGATCGCGCGAAGCGTAGAAGGCCAGTCCGGTTCTGGCTTCGCGCCGGGCATTGGGTTCGACCCGGACGTGCCAGCTCACGATTGGTACTGCTTCAGGGTGCCTTCCACGAATTCCTCGAACGGAATCCATTCGTCCGGATGCGCTTCCATGTGGGCGATGCGGCGCTTCAGGTCCGCGCGCTGAGCGTCGGTCAATCGGGAACCGGGCGGAGCCGGCTCCGCGATGTCGTTGCACAAGTCTTCGAGGACGGTGATCTTCTGGTCGCTATTGAGTTTGTCCAACCCGAGAGATGCAAAAGTCGTGGGCATCGGTCACCTCCGTTGTGGAACTCCGCAGAAGCCAATATACCCTGCCGCACGCTTGTGCATTCGCGAACTCCGTGAATTCAATATTTCGTGGGGCTTGGAGCGATCCACTCGGCGAATTGTACCGGGTTGTCCGCCACGCACTCCGGGCAGAACACGACGCTGACATATTTCAGATAGCAGCCTACGACGCGGTCTCCCCGATAAATCGTCGCGAAGCAGCATTGGCAGTGACAGTGACCGCCTTGATTCTGGCTCGAACGCCAGCCGTGCATCGGTTCGAGAGTGTGTGGCTGGATTTTCCACCATTTGTGAATTCGTTCGAGATCCTCGGACGTTAGTTTCATGGCACACTCTCACCTCCGCTGCGGCAGGCCCGTGTAATCCTCCGGGTAAACCACATCCACCGGCGAGGGCGCGTAGGTATCCCGGTACACATCCGCCCGCGTGGGACGTGGCTCCCCGGCCACCGCAACGGCGGCCGCGTCCGCTTCTTGCTTCGCTTCGTCTTTGAGCGTTCGCACCGTGTCCGAATCGATGGCCCCGCTATCGAGCAGTTTCTGCTCGAAGAGAGCCACGCAGTCGGCTTCCTCCCAGTTCCGCTGGGCGCCGCTGCTGCTGCTGTGCCCGTGCAGGCGGCTCACCATCGCCTCCAGCAGGAACGGCTTGCGCTCCCGGCGGACGTAGCGCATGGCCCGATCCACCGCGTTCCACATCGTCACCGGGTCGTTGCCGTCGTGCAGCGTTTCGGAGCGGATGCCGTAAGGCGCGCCCCGCTTGGCGATCTCCTTCACGGCGTGCTGGTCGGCGCTCGCGGTCGAAATGCCGTAACTGTTGTTCGCCACCACCACGAGCACGGGCAGTTCGTTCCCCGGTCGGCTGCTCCAAAGCAAACAGCTTTCGAAGTCGCCTTCCGCAGTACCGGCGTCTCCGCTGACGACCAAGCTCAGCCCTTCGCCGCCGTGGCGCTTCTGGGCCAGCGCCGTGCCGGGGGCCATGACGCACTGGACTTCGATGACGCTGGTGACGGGGACGACGTTCCACTCGGGGATGGCGTAGTGCCCCACGAAGTTGCGGCCGCGGCTGTGGGGGTCGAGGGCGGTCATCGCCAGTTGGCGGATGTGGTCGAGCATCGGCATGCCCATGCCGAGGAGGATGCCGGCGCTGCGGTAATGGAGGTGGAGGAAATCGTGGGCCGGACCCTGGCCCTTCTGGATTTGCAAACCGAGGCAGACGTTCAACGCTTCTTCGCCGGGGCCGCCGATCCAAAAATACGCTTCCCCCGACTTCGACATTTTGATGCTGCGCTCTTCGAGCGTCCGCGTGCGGATCATTTGCCGGAAGATCGTCAGCGCCACTTCGGTGCTGATGGCGTCCCGCCCGCTGCGGATGACCGCCGGAGGCCCGGCGACCGCGACCCCGCGCCTGGGGAGGCCTTCGGGTTCGTCTCGTTGCAAGATTTGGGGCATGGTGCGAATCTTCCTCGGAGGGGTCGGGTGGGCACGCCACCCGGCCGAGACTGTTTCCGGCACGTCCGCTGCATCGTTCTATCGGCACGGGACGGGCGCATTTTCACCGGGAAAGCCCGGCTTGGCCACCCGACTTTTCGCCACCATCGAATTCTAGTGCGCAGCTTGCCCAGAATGCGGGCAATCCGATCACTTCGCCGTGAGCGCCTCCATGCCGACGACGTTGCCGACACGGGGTCAGCCCCTCGGAATCGGGGCGACCGGCATTTACGATTGACCCGCCGCCCCTTTCCGGCGATTCTAGGTTCTCTCCCCGCCGAGGTTCCGCACCATGCTCCGCTCGCTCTCCCTGGCTATCCTCGCTCTGATCGGCGGCATGGCTTCCGGGGCCGATGTCAAACTCCCGGACGCCATCAAGGTGGACAAAGAAAAGAAGACCGTGACCGTCGATGCGAAGGTCGCCCCGCGGAAACTCCCGCACCTCGAGCAGAGCTACCCCATCGAAGTGATCGCCTGTTGGGGGTACGTGAAGGACGCCAAGCCGGGGGACAAGAACGGCAAGAAATCGCACGAGACCATCGTGACCATCGACGTGATGCCGAGCGACGTGTTCGCGGCGATGGGGCAACTGGGGTTGAAGCCGGGCAAACCGGCACTGGGCGAGAACGCCAAGGTCGAAGGCCCGGATGTGAATATCTACATCGACGTGCCGCAAGGCGACGGTCCGGCCAAGCGGTACCCGCTCGATAAGATCCTCGTCGATCCGAAGACGAACAAGCCGATGCCCAAAGGGGTGAAGTTCAAGTTCACCGGCTCGGCCCCCGCGAAAGCGGAGCCGGGGAAGGTGGCCAAGGAGTTCGGCGCCGACAACACCGGGACGCTCATCGTGATCTTCCCCGTGGACGCCGAGACGGTGTTCCAATCGACGCTGACGATGAAGGAAGAGAAGTACTTGAAGCTCGACGTCAAGAAAGACACGCTGCCGAAGGAAGGCGACCCCGTCAAACTCGTGTTGGAGGTCGCCAAATGACCGCGCGAAAACTCCGTTGGCTCGCAATCGGTGCTCTCGGTCTCGTCGGATGCAACGACACTCCGCCGGCGCCACGCGCGAGCGAAGCGACGACGGTTGCAAAAGTGGAACCGGCCCTGCCGACACCGGCCACCCCCACGAGCGAGGTCAAACCGGCCCCGCAGCCGGTGCCCGCGCCGGTCGAACCGGCGGTGAAACTGCCCGACGACCTCGGCGGCAAAGCGGTGCAGAAGTCGCTGATGCCGACCGTGAAGATGCCGGGCGACCTGCCGGGGCCGAAAGCCGCACGCCCGCGGATCACCCCGTTGGATCGCGGGGAGCTTCCATCCGCCCCGTTCGTGATCGCCCTGCCTTCGACGCCGATTCCGAAGGCCAAGCCGGCGAAGCCTTCGCTTCCCCCGGAACGTCCCCCGTCCGATTTGGGCCAAGCCGCCGCGGAGAATCTGACCGCGGTGAAGTTCCTCGATAAGCCGCTCGTTCGGGCCGAGGGGCCGGCGAACGCCGGTGCAGCCGATGTCCCGGCACTGGCCCGACAAGTGGTCGAACGCGCCCCCGTGGACGATCCCACCGCCGAGATTTCGGCCGCGAGGTTGATCGCGACGGTCTTCCCGTTCCCGGTGGGTACGTTGCCGTTCCTGAAGCAGTCGATCCCCGACCCGTTCGAATTCGCCGAGCAGTTGAAAGGGAAGTTGCCGCGCGAGACGGAGTTCGGCACGGTGCCGAGCGTGGTGGTGCCGGAGAAGAAGTGAGCCATCCGGAATGTACTCCGTTCGCTCCGCGAACGGCGCGTCTACGAGCCGGATGCGTGAGCGACGGACCGCAGGCCTCTCGGCAAGTTCCGAAGTCCATCCCGATGCAATCGGTTCGTCGCTCACGGCTTCCGGCTCGTATCCCGACCGATTCTCGCCGTCGCCCGCCACGCCTTTGAGTCCCCATTCGGGGGAAAAGCAGACCGAAGCCGCGCTCGCTTTGGCCCGTCGCGCGGCGTCCAAACCGCCTTCGCGCGGGTACTCGTGCCGTCGGCGTGCCGGAATGAATCCCGCTCAGTCGTCCCTCTTCTCGATTTCGACCGGCTTCGGATTCTTGATCTTCTTGACGAACATGCGGATGCCGTTGGCCATGATCGGCGCCCAGATCACGAAGCAGCACATCAGGCAGGCGCCCGGCGGCAGGTAGTACTCGGGCAGGTTCGTGGTCGGGTTCTTCTCGTCTTTCTCGAAGATGCTCCCCTCGAACCACCGGCCCATGTAGATGCAGCAGATGATGAAGACCGTGGTCATCATCAACATCATGAAGCCCCAGAGGATCGCCGGGAGCCAGTGCTTGAAGTAATCGCCGCCGGTTTGCTCGTAGATTTTCTTGCTGCCGTGCCGGCGCCGCTCGACGAGGTCGTAGCCGCAGTTCATGCAGACTTTGGTGTCGGGCGGGTCGAGTTCCTTCGCGCAGTGCGGGCACCGCGCCTCTTCCCCTTCGATGACGACCTTCATCGCTTTGGGGGGGCCATCGTCGTCGTCGTCTTCGTCTTCGTCCTTGGCGAAGCCGATGGGGGCGTCGGCCGGTTTGGGCTCCTCGGCTTTGGGGGCCGCGGGCTTGGCTTTGGCCACCTTGGGCTTCGGGGCAGTCAGCTTCGCGGCGGCCGGTTTGGCGACGGCGGGCTTGGCGACCGCTTTCGGGTCGGCGACTTCGAACATGCCGTCGCAGGCCTTGCAGCGGATGACTCGGCCGATGGCGGCGTCGGGCACCTTCAGCATCTTCTTGCAGTTCGGGCAGCTCGTTTCGATTTGGGCAGACATGAGACCCCCCAGTTGGCCCGCTCGCCGGAGAATGCTGGATCGGACGGGAATAACGGCGTTCGGTGCGAATCCGTATGATATGAATTCGCCCCGGAGTCACACCCGTGCAAGGCGCCGTCTCGATTCCCCGTCCCGTTGGTTCCCGCGTGTCTCTCAACCCGACCCCGGCCCCCTTGGCGCCCGTGACGCTGCAAACGCCGCCGGCGCCGCGCCTCCTCGTGTCCATCGCCACCTACAACGAGCGCGAAAACCTACCGAAGCTCATCGAAGAGATCCACCAATACCTCCCGCACGCCGATGTTCTCGTCGTCGATGACAACTCCCCCGACGGCACCGGGAAGTACGTGGACGAACTCGCCGCCCGCGATTCGCGCATCAAAGCGATCCACCGCCCCGGCAAGCTCGGGCTGGGCACCGCGACCCTCGCCGCCATGCGCTACGCCATGGAACACGGTTACGATTTCCTCCAGAACATGGACGCCGACTTCAGCCACCC
>JANOSQ010000722.1:0-3736 GCA_031415915.1 Fimbriiglobus sp.
TAACCGTTCACTGGGTTTTGCCGCTGTTTTTCAGGCGATTTCGAGTTCCGAACATACATATCTGAGACAAATTCGACTCAAATATGTGAAATTGAGCGATAAAGTCCCTGAATTTTAGGCGTTTACCCGGTGAACGGTTACCACTCGAGATCATTCGCAGGGCACACTCACTTGAAGACATGGTACAGGCTCCCGACCACATAGGGCGATTTCGTCCAACTGCGGGTCGGCGTGGCGATGACGTTCTTGCGATCCTTCTCCAAGCTCTGCAAGTACTTCACGATCGTATCTTCGGTGCCGAGGGTGTTGCCCAAGAGGTTGACGCCGACATTCGCGGTGTCCTTGACATCGCGGTACTCGGTGAAGTTCAACGGCGAAATCTTCGACGCCTTCGGCGGCTTGGCGACGAGCACATCGTTGACGAAGAATTTCGCCGTGGCGGCCCCGGTCCGAGCGGTGTCCTTGGCGCCGTACAGGTACAGCATGGGGTTCTTGTCGCGGAGGTCGAGCGCCGCGTCGGACGCCACCCAAGCCTTGATGGTGTCTTGGGAGACCGACGGGTGCCGCTCGGCCGAGAGCCAGACCGCCCCGGCGATGTCCTTCCCGGCGGGCGAGATGCTGTTGTGCAATTTGAACGGCCCGATTTCCGGCCAATTCTCGGCCGGCTTGACCACTTGCGGACGGGACCACTCGGCGGTGATGAACAGCATCCCCACGGTCGCGGCGTCGGTCGCCCCGATGAGGTAGACGCTGCTAGTATTCACCTTCCCGGCGTCGTTCAATTTGTCGAGGCCGACCCGCGCCGCCATGATGTCGTTGACGATCATGGGGTAATATTCTTGCTTCGCCGTCACGTCTTTGATTTCGAGCTTCTTGATGAGCGGGAGTTTCTTGGACAAGTGCGGGAGGTACTTGATGTTCACGGGGTCGGACCAGAAAAGCTTCGGGTTGCCGATGGTCGTGCTCTTGCCGTGGCCGCGGTAGTCGAACCGGAGCGCGGTGAATCCGTTTTGGGCGAGCAGCTTCGCCAAGCCTTTCCAGTCGCCGAGGTTCGGATCTTTGCCGAAGCTATGCAGCAGCATCACGACCGGGCTGGTGCCGCCTTTCACCGACTTGTAGAGGGTGCCCTGTAGTTCCACGCCGTCGGCGCTCTCGAAGGAAACGTCCTCGGTTTCCACCTTCGGCTCCTGCCCCCACGCGGAGACCGGCAGCAAGGCGAGGGAGGCCAGAACCAATATCCAAGGGCGGAACATGACACTTCTCCGGGGAGGAACTCGGACGCGCGCGGTCGCAGACCCAATTCTACAACGTTCCCGGGTCAGAAATCGTTGCAATTCCGGCCCGATTTTTCCGCGTTCCGAGCGCGCCGCAACACGGCGCCGGGGGAAACGGAAGAATCCCCCAACCCCCGCTGCGCAAGTTGGCAATCGATGGGGTGCTGTGTCGCAGAAACAATTTGCGAAGGAAACTTTCTGACCCGGACGCGTGAGGCCACGAACCGGGTGCAGCCGTCGCTGGCGCGTCCGGCTAGAGCGGATTTCAAGTTGCCGTATCGTGTGTCGTGAAAATGGAAGTCTCCCCTCTCGCGGCTTTGCGGGAGAGGGGGGCCGAAAAAAGGCGGAGACGCTACGCGAACTTGAAGTCCGCTCTAACTCGAACGGAACCGATTCATGACACCTTCCCCCGAGCGCGAAGCCTTGCTGTCGGCCGTCCTGGCCAACCCGGACGATGACCTGCCACGCTTGGTCTTCGCCGACTGGATGGACGAAAACGGCGATCCCGAACGGGCGCGGTTCATCTGGTCGCAGATCGCCTTGGCCACGTTGCCGGAGTGGGATCCGCAGGCGGTCGTGCTGCGGCGGACGCGGGCGGACTGGGATTCGAGCGAAGCGATGTTCCGCGAATTGCCCCTGCTCACCTCGGATCGGGGAGTCTATTGGGCCGAGGCCGAGCTGTTCCGCCGAGGCTTCGCGCAGTTCGTCAAAGTCCCGTTTCTCGGCGCGTTGCAAACCGTGCTCCCACAGCTCTGGCACGCGGCCCCGATTCAACGGCTCGGGTTGTACGCCGCGACGTTGGATCAGTGGAAAGACTTCGTCGCCAGCCCGTGGCTCCCGCGCCTCCGCGAGATCGACTTCGACGGTCTCGGCACGCCCATCGAAGCGATGCGGGAACTCTGCGCGGCGCCCGGGGTGTCGGGCGTCCGCGCTCTGCGCTTCCGGAGTGCCACGGGCGCCGCCATGCCCGAGGTGCTGGATCGATTGTGGCGAAGTCCCGTGGGAGATCAATTGGAGGTGTTGCAGCTCGCGCAAGCCTTCGGCAGCGACGAGGGCTACTTCGCGGATTTCCTCGAAGCGTTCCGAATGGGCGCGGAGCGGTTGAAGTCGCTCCGGTTTCAATCGATGGGCTTCGGGGGCGACAACTTGCACCGGTTCTTGACATCGCGGGAATGGTCGAATCTCGAAGAGTTGTCCATCGTCGACGAACGGAGCGATGATTCCACCATCGGGTTCTTGGGCTATCCCGAGTGCTGGCCCGCTTTGCGGGCGCTCCGGTTCGATGGGGTGAACGTCAACTTCCCAAGCCCGCAGCGATTGGCCAACGCGTTGCGTCCGCCGAACTTGACCGTGCTCGACTTCGCCAATTCCTCGCTCGACCCGCTGGCGGTGCAAGCGCTGGCGCGGGCCGACCACCTCACCGAATTGAGGATCGTGCGCCTCCGGCGGATGCGCATCGATAACCGAGGCCTCCGCTACATCACCGAAGCCCGGTTCTGGAAGAACCTCGTCGAACTCGACCTCCGCGGCAACCCCATCGACGAGAACGGCGTGAAGCACCTGTTGAAGCGCCGCCCGCCACCGGAGTTGGAATTGCTGCGGGTCGATCCCCGATTTCCCGAAGCGACGCAGGTCGCGTTGCGGGAGCACTTCGGAGGAAGGGTCGAGTTCGGGGCCGCCGAAGGTTAAGCTTGCTGCTGCCGATCCGCGATCGCCCGGTAGCGGTAGCCGACATCGACCTGCTCGAAGCCGAGGGATTTGCAGATGCCCACGCCGGCGGGGTCGTCGGCCCAGACTTGCAACTCGGCCATGGCGAAGAATTGATCCTGCAACAACTTCAAAATGCTCGCCAAGAGGAACTTCGCCAACCCTTGCTTGCGGAGGTGGGCGCGGATCTCCACGTCGAACAGTCCCGCCGCGGGCATGTTCCATTTCCAACTGAACCCTTCCAAATCCCAGTGCACGGCCCGTCCGGCGGGTTGCCCCGTCATTTTGTCCACGACGCGGAACTCGGTCGGTTCCAGCGTCCCCCAGATGCACTCCTCCCACCACGAGCTGCTCACGGTGGGCCGGATCAGTTGAATCTCGTAGCGGCGCCGCAACCCGGCGAAACGGGCATCCGCGACGTGGATGGGCAGGTCGAGCCGGCGCTGGAAGGTGATGTGCGCTTCGCCCTTTTCGTAGCCGACCTTATTCAGGAACGGCTCGGCGTCGGTTTCGCTTTCCAGGATGCCGGGGGAGTTGGCGCCGCCGTAAAGCCCGAAGAGGAACGGGTTGTACGGCCGTTGGGCGCCGAAGACGATGACGGTCGAACCGCGTTCGCGGAGGTACTCTTCGGCCCGTTGGACGAGTTCGCGACCGATGCCGCGCTTGCGGAACTCGGGCCGCACGACGACGCAGCAGATGACGCCGCCGGTGGGGTCGAGGGCGGTTCGCTCCTCGTTGGGGCCGAACCCGGCGAG
>JANOSQ010000723.1:0-2130 GCA_031415915.1 Fimbriiglobus sp.
GGTTGGAACGGCCGCTTCCGCCAGCCTCCACGCAATTGCCCGGGGTGCATGCCAGCGCCTCGTCGCCCCGAAGGGGCCGGCGTGTGGCCGAGGTACGCCGGCCCCTTCGGGGCGGTATACTGACCGGACTGTCCCAGGGCTTCCGCACTGGGCTATAAAAGTCGGCCCATTCGGGGCGAAGAGGCGCTGGCATGCACCCCGTGCAATTGCGTGAAGCCTGGCGGAAGCGGCCGTTCCAACCGTTCCGCATCGTGCTCTCGAACGGAAGCAACTACATCATCACCAAACCGGATTGCATGATGGTGACGAACACGACGACCGCTATCGCCATCCCGTGCGAATCGCACGGCGACCAGTTGCGGAGTTTTGACAACGACCAGATAAAAGAGTTAGTGCCGACGGTGGACTTGAACCAAATGTTGTGTGGACATTGAACCCCGAGCGGTGGGCATAAGCCCTCCGAGATAGCGAACGACCCCGCACGCGAATTCCTCGGAGGGCTGACGCCCACCGCTCGGGGTGAGCGATTCCAACGCCGAGTGATTCCTTTATGGCCAAGAAGCGCGACTATTACGAGGTCCTCGGCGTGGAAGTTTCCGCGGACGAGTCTCAAATCAAAGTGTCGTACCGCAAACTCGCGCTGCAGTTCCACCCGGACCGCAATGCGGGCGACGAGGCCGCGTCCGTGAAGTTCAAGGAAGCCACCGAAGCGTACGAAGTGCTCGCGGACCGGGACAAGCGCTCGCTGTACGACCGCGGTGGCCACTCCGCCGTCGACGGTTCGCGCGGCGGCGGTGGACACCAGACCGTCGATCTCGGCGATCTCCTCGGCGGCCTCTTCGGCGGTCTATTCGAAGGGTCGGGCGGCGGGAGGCGCAAGGCCGGGCCGCAGGGTGGGCGCGATGTGCAGATCGTCCTCGACATCGACCTCGTCGAAGCGGCGCGGGGCGTCAAGAAGACCGTGACCATCCAGCGCGAAGACCACTGCGAGAAATGCAACGGCACCGGCGCCAAGCCCGGCACCAAGCCGACCAACTGCAAGCGCTGCGGCGGGCAGGGCGTCGTCATTCAACAGCAGATGTTCATGCGCGTGCAGACGGCCTGCCGGGCCTGCAACGGCCAAGGTGTGATCGTCACCGACCCGTGCACCCAGTGCCGGGGGAACGGCAAGACCGTCGGCAAGCGCACGATCGAAGTCGAGATCCCGCCGGGCGTTGATACCGGCGACCGCATCCGCTACCAGGGCCAGGGCGACGCCGGGGACGCCGGGGCGCCGCGCGGCGATCTCGAATTCGCCATCCGCGTCCGCGAGCACAAGTTCTTCGAGCGCGACGGCACCAACTTGGTCTGCCAATGGCCGATTACCTTCGCCCAAGCGGCGCTGGGCGGGCCGATCGAGATCCGCACCCTCGTCGGGGAGAAGATCAAGCACGACTTGCCCCGCGGGGTGCAGACGCACGACGTAGTGAAGCTCGCCGGGCACGGCATGCCCGGTCGGCGCGGCGCCCGCAAGGGCGACCTCATGGTGCAAGTCGTCGTGGATACCCCGCAGCGCCTCTCGCCCGAGCAGGAGCGGCTCTACCGCGAACTCGCGGAGTTGGACAAAATCGACGTCGGCCCGCCGCCGAAGAAGAGCATCTTCAGCAAGTTGAAGGATTTATTCGTCCCCGATGAGACCGCGCCGAAACCGGAGAGTGAGTCGAAATGAATCCCGCCGAAACGCCCGAAGAAACCGACGAGCCGACGATGCCATCGCAAGTGGTCCTGCAAGCGAAGGTCGATCAGCTCGACAAGCAAGTAGCCGACTACAAGCTCCTGCTCGCGGAGATGCAGACCTCCGGCCGCAGGCTGCGCGAGGACGCGGACAAGCAGAAGAAGTACGCCAGCGAAGGGGTGTTCCGCGATCTGCTGGCCGTGATCGACAACCTCGACCGCGCGGTCGCCGAGGCGAATAAAGCCGGCGAAGCCGGGCCGTTGAAGGTCGGCGTGACCGCGACCATCGCGATGTTCCTCGACGTGCTCAAGCGCCACGGTGTGACGCGGATCGACACGGCGCAAGGTTCGCCGTTCGACCCGAACCGCCACGAAGCGGTGATGGAACAACCGACCAACGACGTCGCACCGGGTGGC